>CAZPJO010000221.1:0-4966 GCA_964586895.1 uncultured Roseicyclus sp. | reverse complement strand
CACGGCCAGACGCGCCTGCAGGCCGTCGTTGGCCATGCGCCGAAGCTCGGCCACCTCGTCGGCGGCGAATTTGGGCAGGATGGGATCGTGGGTTTCCGCCCGGAACGCGCACCGCTGCGCGATCTCGATGGTATTTTCCAGCGCCTCGGGCAGATCCGCGAACAGGGCGGCCATTTCCTCGGGCGTCTTGAAATAATGCTGCGGGGTAAGGCGGCGGCGCGGCTCGGATTGATCGACATAAGCACCCTGCGCCACGCACAACATGGCATCATGCGCCTCGTACATCCCCGATTTCGGGAAATAGACATCATTCGTTGCGACCAGCGGCAGGTTCAATTCATAGGCCAGTTCGACATGGCCCCGTTCGGTCAACCGCTCGGCCTCCGCCGCGGCTCCGTCGCCCGGGTGACGCTGCAACTCGACATAGAGGCGGTCCGCGTAGATCGCGGCCAGCGTCTTCAACAACGCCTCCGCCTTCAGCCTCTGACCACCCTGCAGGTGCTGCCCAACCGGCCCCTCGGGCCCACCGCTCAGGCAGATCACCCCGTCGGAATGCGCCTCAAGCTCGGGCAGGGTGACATGCGGCAACGCCCCATCCCCGCGCAGATACAGCGCGGAGTTCAGTTTCATCATATGCTCGTAGCCGGTCCGGTTCTGTGCCAGAAGCACAACCGGCGCGGGCGCGCGCGGTTTTTCACCCGGCGCGGCAACCTCATAGGCCAGGTCGACCTGACAACCGATGATCGGCTGCACGCCCGCCTTCTTCGCCGTTTCCGAGAATTCCAGCGCGCAGAACATGTTGTTTGTGTCCGTCACGGCAACAGCCGGCATGCCCGCTTCGGCCACCATATGTGGCAACTTCTTGACGCGCATCGCGCCTTCGAGCAGCGAATATTCGGTGTGCACACGCAGATGGATGAATCGAGGGTTGGCCATGTAGATACTCTATCTTGCGGTTCCGCCCACAGAAACCCCTATCCATACTGCGGCTCAGATTGTTTCCAATTCTATTATTGCGCGAAATGGCCCGGCGCATTTATGCCTCATTTTAGTCAATAGTCTGTAAAGTGTGTGTCATGAACCCTGATCTCCAACGAGCATTCGAAACGCTTGGCGTTCCCGCCGACGCGCCGTCGTCCGATGTCCGCGCCGCCTACCGGACATTGATCCGCGCCCACCATCCAGACCACGCTTCCGGCGACGGCTCCGTCGCAACCCAGCGCCTGGCCGAGATCAATGCCGCCAAGGACCTGATTGACCGCGGCGCAATCCCGACGCCCGTGCGCCCGCGCCGCCCGGAAAACACGCGCCGCCCGGAGAAACCGCAAGCCCGCGCACCCCAACAACCGCCGCAGTCTCAGGCCGAGACCGACCCGGCCGCCGCAGGCAACGCAGATGATCTTCGCTTGCAGCGCGAGGCGCAGGCACGCGCCTACCGCAAGGCCAATGAGGCGCGCTCGGACGTCGATGACATCGCCCAAAGCTACGTGCGCCGCCCGGCTGCCGCACAACCGAAGGCCGATCCGGCACAACAGGCCCTCGAAGACGCGCGCCGCGAACGGCAGGCCGCCTTTGCCGCGGCGATCAAGGGGCAAACCCCGGGTGGATCGCGTGGATCGTTCCTTGGCCGCCTACGGTCGATCGGCGCGCGCTAGGCAATACGCGCATTGCACCTGCCAACGCTGGCGCGGCACGTAGGCCACCGCGCGGTATCGTGGCATTTCTGTCATAGTGAGACGCGGCACCTCCGTTTTCCCCGTCACCTAGGGGTATACAGAATCGGCCACGCCGCATTACGACCCGTCGCAAGAGCCGCCGGGGATCGCGGCTTTGGTGAAAATTAGTGAATGTCGGAGTAAGCCGGGCCATGGACCGTTTTGTCATCAACAGCCTTGTCGCGCTGGGTACCGGATTGTCGCTTGTCCTGATCATAGGTCTCGTGGAATTTCAGCCCGTCGGCGCCAGCACAGATGGCTATGACACCCGCGCGACGGCTTCGGTGAAATCCTCCGATCTCTAACCCTTCCGCATTGCAGCCGGATTAAACTTAGCCAAAAAGCTATCTTATTTAAACGCGTCATGTTAGTTAGCTATATGGCTAACCAATTGGACCACATCTTTACCGCGCTTGCCGACCCTACTCGCCGCGCCGTAATCGCCAGGCTGGGTCAAGGGGAGGCCTCTGTGAAAACCCTCGCAGCCCCCCACGACATGGCGCTGCCGAGCTTTCTGAAACATCTCGACATGCTGGAACGCGCGGGCCTTGTGCAGTCGCGCAAGGATGGGCGCGTGCGGGTCTGCACCCTCCACCCAGAGGCCTTTGCCCCCGCCGAAAGCTGGCTGGATCAGCAACGCGGCCATTGGTCCGGGCGTATCGACCGCCTTGCCAAGCTTGCCAATGGGCTGGCCGACGACGAAAGGAAGACCCCATGACAACGGACACCGATACCTTCACCTTCACTCGCGCGATGCCCCTGCCGCCGGATCGCATGTGGCACCTCATGACGGATGCCACCCAACGCGAGACCTGGGGCGCGCCGGGCGACGCGGTGCTGCAAACGATCCATGCCGACACGCGGGCAGGCGGCACCGAACGCCACCGCTGCGGCCCCGCAGACAATCCTGAATTCGAGGTCGAAACGCGGTGGCTGCACTTCGACGCCCCCACCGACGCGGTGTTTGTCGAACAAATCGAAACCGGCGGAATGGCCCTTGGCGCGGGCCTTGTGACATATCGCATTACTGCCGATGGCGCGGGCTCGACCGTTTGCATAAACGTCGCCGTTTCATCGTTTGTGGGGCCGGAGATGATCGGTGAATTCAAATCCGGGTGGGAAGGCGGGCTGGCCAATCTTGAACATCTCGCCAAGGGGACATCATAGGCGCACCTGCGCCCCCAGGCTCTGACGACCTGGCAGAACACTCGGCTCCCTTTCCAGCGCGCGCAAGCCGTGGCACGCTTTGGCCATGCACACTGCACAACGTCTGATTGCCCTGCTCTTGATTGTGGCCGCGCGCCCCGCCGTGGCCTTTCCGGTCGAACGCTGCATCAACCTTGGCGCAGCGATGGAGGCCCCGGTTGAGGGCGATTGGGGCTACACCATCGAACAAAACCATCTGACCCGCATCGCCGAGGCGGGCTTTGACACGGTGCGCCTGCCCGTCCGGTTTTCCGCCCATTGGGATGGCGAGCGCCTGTCGCCGCAGATCCTCGCGCGCGCCGATCAGGTCATCGGATGGGCGCAGGCGCAGGGCCTGAACGTTATCCTCGACCTGCACCATTTCCGCGAGATGGCGTTTGATCCGGCCAGCCACACGGGCGACCTGATCAAGATCTGGCGCAGTCTGGCCGCCCATTACCAGGGCGCACCTGACAGCCTGATGTTTGAGCTGTTCAACGAACCCGAAGGCGCCTTCACCACCGACCGCGCCGTGCCGGTGTTCCGCGAGATCACCGAAATGATCCGCGAGACCCACCCGGATCGCTGGATCATCACCGGCGGCGGCAATTGGAACGAACTTGACGAAATGCTGCGCCTGCCCGCGCCCGGTCACCGCGAGGTGCACACCTTTCACTACTACGCCCCCTGGGCCTTCACCCACCAACAGGCGGCCTACCTGCCCGACCCTCCGCCGCCCACAACCTGGGGCAGCGCGGAAGATCGCGCGCAACTCATCGCCGACATGGCCCGCGCGGGGGCCACTGGGGCTCCGGTGTTTCTGGGCGAGTTCGGCGTCTACGGCGCGACAGACCCGGAACAGCGCCTGAACTGGATCGCTGCTGTGCGCCGCGCCGCCGAGGATCAGGGCCTGCCGTGGTGCTATTGGGGCTTCAGCCAGGGCGACGTGACTGGTTTTTCGGCATTCACGCCGTCGTTGGATGCGTGGGAGCCCGGAATGCTCGACGCTCTGGTCCGCTGAGGGTTGAAATCGCGGCGCAACCGCGTTTTCCTATGTCCCGGGCCGAAATCGGGGCCGCCCCTCTACGCCGCATCGAGGGGTGGATGGCCCCCCCAACTCCAAACGGGTAACGCGGCGGGCAAGACATCCATGACGATCCGGTTCCTTCTCAACGGAGAACCGCAGGAGGTATCGGCAAGCCCGACCACCACCCTGCTCGACTGGCTGCGCGAAACCGCGCGGCTGACCGGCACCAAGGAGGGCTGCAACGAAGGCGATTGCGGCGCCTGCACCGTGATGGTCACAGACCCCGACGGCACCGCGCGCAGCCTCAACGCCTGCATCCTGTTTCTGCCGCAACTTGCGGGGCGCGCCGTGCGCACGGTCGAAGGCATCGCCGCCCCCGATGGCAGCTTGCATCCAGTGCAGCAGGCCATGGTCGATCACCACGGCTCGCAATGCGGGTTCTGCACGCCCGGGTTCATCACCACGATGGCGACCGCGCACCTGAACGGCGCCACCGATCACGCTGACCAGATCGCAGGCAACCTGTGCCGCTGCACCGGCTATGCCCCGATCCTGCGTGCCGCCGCTGCCGCTGCCCAAGCCCCCGTGCCCGGCCATATGCGCGGCGATGCTGACGCCCTCGCCAACCCTGCCATCTTTGTTCCGCAAAATATGCCGGGGGAGCCGCAGGCGGGGGCAGCGCCCCCATTCGCGCCGACATCCACCGATGCGCTTGCCGCCTGGTATCTCGACCATCCCGATGCCACCTTGATCGCCGGGGCCACGGACGTGGGCCTTTGGGTGACGAAACAGCACCGCGACCTCGGCCCCGTCGCCTTCCTCAACCAATGTGACGATCTGCGCGGGGTCGAGATGCGCGGCGACACCCTTCGCATCGGCGCCATGACCAATATGGAAGAGCTGCGCGCGACCATGGCCGACCGACACCCCAGCTTCGCCGAAATGCTGCGCCGCTATGGCTCGGTTCAGGTGCGCAACGCCGCAACGGTCGGCGGCAACATCGCCAACGGCTCGCCCATCGGCGACAGCCCCCCCGCTC
>CAZPJO010000220.1:4578-4973 GCA_964586895.1 uncultured Roseicyclus sp. | reverse complement strand
ATCCTCGTCCTGCCCCACAAACGGCGGCACCATGACCTTGACCCCGTTGTCGAGCGTGGCTGGCTTGAACGAATTCGCCGCCGTCTGGCCTTTGACCACCGGCTCGGTCTCGACGATCTTGCACACGACCTTTTGGGGTAGCGTCGCGTTGAGCGCCTCGTCTTCGTAGAATTCCACGACGATGGTCATCCCATCCTGCAGGAATGGGCGACGCTCGCCCAGAAGATCGGCGGGAAGCTGGATCTGCTCATAGGTTTCGGCATCCATGAACACGAGCATGCCGTCGTCTTCATAAAGGAATTGTTGGTCCTTTTGCTCCAGGCGGACGCGCTCGACCTTGTCGGCCGATCTAAACCTTTCGTTAAGCTTTGATCCGTTACGAAGGTTGCGCAGTT
>CAZPJO010000220.1:0-4568 GCA_964586895.1 uncultured Roseicyclus sp. | reverse complement strand
CTTGCCGGGCTTCACATGATCCACCTTAACCGCGGCCCAAAGACCGCCATTATGCTCAAGAACATTCCCTGGCCGTATCTCGTTTCCGTTGATTTTTGGCATGTGGCAAAACCTTGGCAAAACCTTGAGAATTTGTTGACGCGTCCTATATCTGGGCGTTGAAGGGGTGTCCATACACCGGAAAACGTGCGGATAAATGCCCACCTATGCACGGGGCGAATACCACATATGCGATAATCGCATGCCACTTTCGCACAGAATCCGGGCATACCGAACGGCACGCCGAAAAATGCAAGAGCAAAAAAAGGATACCGCATGCGGGATTTCGTTGATGGGACTGCCTTCAACTTCGAACAGGGAACGCGCGCACGCAAATTGTTCGCAGCCGTTGTCCTTGCCGCGTTGGACGATGCAATCGCCGACGACAAGAAATATGGCAACGGCCCGGAACAGATCGCCCGTTGGGCGCGCTCGCGCGATGGGCGCGAAGTGCTGTCCTGCGCCGGCATCGACCCGAACGAGCGCGTCGTGAATGGCCTAATGGCCTTTGTGGGCAACGGTGTGCGCACCTCTGTGGCGTTGAGCCGCGAGGAAAGCGAGCGCCGCAACCAGGCCGAAGCCGCCTGAGCACGCCTGCCCGTCCGGTCAGCCTTGGCCGCGACCGGATACGACAGATAGACAAGCTGCCAGCTTCGAAAACGCGCCTCTCTGCAGGGCGCGTTTTTCGTTTCAGGGGTGGCGTTCGGCGGTTTCGCGCAACAGGGTTGGGGCAATCAAACGGGAGGATGCCATGGCAAACGCAGATATCGCGGTGATCGGGCTGGGAACGATGGGATCGGCGTTGGCGCTCAACATCGCGGAAAAGGGATTCACGGTGGCGGTGTTCAACCGGACCACGTCCAAAACCCACGCCTTTGTCGAAGAGGCGGGCGATCTGGCGGCGCGCGTGGTGCCATGCGACACGCTGGAGGCGTTGGCCGCCGCGTTGAAAGGCCCGCGTGCGGTGCTTTTGATGGTGCCCGCAGGCGCGCCCGTGGACGACCAGATCGCGGCGCTCGACCCGTATCTGGACGCCGACGACCTGATCATCGACGCGGGCAACGCGAATTTCCGCGACACGATGCGGCGGATGGAAACGCTGGACCGTCCGTTCCTCGGCGTGGGCGTCTCGGGCGGCGAGGAGGGCGCGCGCCACGGTCCGGCGATCATGGCGGGCGGCGCGCAGGCGCATTGGGCGCGGGTTGCGCCGATCTTGACAGCGATTTCGGCCAAATTCGAAGGCGAGCCCTGCGCCGCACTATTGGGCGAAACCGGCGCGGGCCATTTCGTGAAGGCGGTGCACAACGGCATCGAATACGCCGACATGCAGTTGATCGCCGAGACCTACGGGCTGATGCGCGATGGGTTGGGGCGAACGGCAAGCGACATCGCGCCGGTCTTTGCGCGCTGGAACGAGGGGCGGCTGGCCTCTTACCTGATCGAGATATCCGCCAAGGTCGCCAGCGCCCATGACGCCGCCACCGACGCCCCCCTTCTGGAGGTGATCGTGGACGCGGCTGGCCAGAAGGGCACGGGCCGCTGGACCGCGATCGAGGCGCAACATCTGGGCACACCGATCCCGGTGATCGAGGCCGCCGTGGCCGCGCGCAACATGTCGGCGCGGCGCGATCTGCGCGCGACGCTGGCCACAGAATTCGGCGGGGTGGAGCCCGTGGCCCTGCGCGACGACACGTTGGAGGCGGCGCTGACCTGCGGCAAGGTGCTGTGTTATACGCAAGGGTTCGACATGCTGCGCGCGGCGGCGCAGGCGTTTGAATGGTCGTTGATGCGCGAGGACGTGGCGCGCAACTGGCGGGCGGGCTGCATCATCCGCTCGGCGATGCTGGACGATATGGCCGAAGCCTTCGAGGTCGCGCCGGGCAAGACCCTGATGGAGGCGCCCCATTTCGCCGCGATCCTGTCCGAGACAATCGGCGCGCTGCGCGAGGTCGTCGCCACGGCCAATGCCGCGGGCCTTCCGGTGCCCGCGATGGCCGCCGCGCTGGCGTATTTCGACACGCTGCGCCTCGCGCGCGGGCAGCGCGATTTCTTTGGGCTGCACGGATTTGAGCGGCTTGATTCCGGCGCGGCGGGGCAACATGGGCCTTGGGCGGAGGACTAGGGAGGACATCGCACTAGGCTCTCGCGGTTTTTTCGAAACCTCTGCCGCCTGTTGGTGCTGGGGGGGCTGCCCGACCCTTTCTTCGAAAGGGGGGGGGTGGTGCGGGCGGTGGGAGGTGTAGCGCTTTAGGCTCTCGCGGTTTCTTCGAAACCTCTGCCGCCTGCAGGACACGCGGCCTGGGCGCGCCCGACCTTTTCTTCGAAAAGGCGGGTTGGTGCGGGCGGTGGGACTCGAACCCACACGGGCCAAGGCCCCACGGATTTTAAGTCCGATATGTCTACCAATTCCATCACGCCCGCATCGCGATCACGCCTAGCGGGACGCGACGGAAATGACAACATTCGGGGCGGGGTGCCGCAGTTGCTGCACGTTCCGGATTAGGGTCGGAACGCGCAGCTTCTGGGTACGGCAAGCAGAGAAGTCCACACATTACGTTGTGGATGTGTACGGTATACCGCGGCGTGGTTAACGCAGGGTTAATCAACCGAAGGAAGATATTCTTTTTCTCGCAGCGCCTCAAAGGCCCTCAAACGCGCAGATCGCATGAACCGGAACGCCCAATGTTTCCAACCGCTTGCGCCCACCCAGATCCGGCAGATCGACCACAAACGCGCACCCCAGCACCTCGGCACCGAGACGTTCAAAAAGCTTGATCCCGGCCTCTGCCGTGCCGCCGGTGGCCAGCAGATCATCCACGATCAGGACCTTGTCGCCCGCCGCCACGGCATCGTCGTGGATCTCGACCACCGCCTCGCCGTATTCCAGTTGATAGGCCTGCTCGATGGTCGTGCCGGGCAATTTGCCCTTCTTGCGCACCGCCACGAAGCCCTTTGAGAGCTGATGCGCGACCGCACCGCCAAGGATGAAACCGCGGGCATCAAGCCCCGCGACCGCATCGATATGCTGGCCTACGAAGGGCGAGAGAAGCTGATCCACGGCCAGCCGAAAGCCGCGCGGATCCTGGAACAAGGTCGTGACATCGCGAAACAGGATGCCCTCGTGCGGGAAATCGGGGATGGTGCGGATGTAGTCGCGCACGGGTTTGTCGGCGATCATGGCGGGCCTTTCAATCGGATCCGCGCACGGGCACGCCGGGCCGCGGATAATGGCGCCGAAGGGCGGCGGCATCCTGCCCGCGCAGGCGGGTCATGGAATTGCCGTTCTCGGCAAAAATCGACCGCTCGTAGGCCGGCGATGCAATATCAGTAACAAGTCCCAGCGATTGGACCAGCTCTTCGAGGACAACCGAGGCAATCTCGCGCCGCCGGATGTCCTGGCTGATCGCGATGGAGGCCGCTACGATGTCTTCCCCGCGCGAGCGGATCGCGACCCGACCGATCGCGATTGACGATCCGTCAAGCTCATCAAGGCCGGTGCCGTCGATCACCCCCCCCTGCGGCGCGTCCACAAGGAAAAACGGAATGTCCATCTCGCCCTCATAGACCCGTTCCAGAAACAGATGCGCGCCCGCGCCGTTGATCTCGGCAATGGCGGCGTCGATGGCGGCATCCACAAGGTCGAACCGGTAATCGGCAAAGCTGTCGGACGAGGCCGCGATGCCCACGCGCAGGCCAAGGCGGCGGTCTTCGGGCCAATAGATGAACGGTTTGGAGCACGCGCCGGCCGGTTGCGCGCCACAGGCCACAAGGCGGTAGAAGGCGTTGTCCGATATCAGGTCGGGCACCGTGATGAATTCCTGCGCCGCAGCGGGGCGCGGAAGGACCACAAGGGTTAGAAGAACAACAAGAATGGACCGCCACATGGCGCCTGTGATGGCGTGCCGGGCGGCGTGGATCAAGCGCGCGGTGCACAAAGCCCGCAACCTGTTGCGCGCGGGCAAATGTCAGCCGCCCCAACGTGTCACGGCCCCCGCGATACCGGTCCAGGCCCCCCGGCCCAGAACACGCGCGGGGTTGGTGGGCGGGGGCATGCGCACGTCGTCAAGCTGCACAAAGCCGAAGCGCGCGTAATAAGGCGCGTCGCCGACCAGCAGGATGCGCGACCATCGCGCCTGTTCTGCCGCGTGAAGCCCCTCTTCCATCAGCAGCGCGCCGAGGCCTTCGCCTTGCCGCGTGGGGTGCACGGCGATTGGCCCCAGAAGCAGCGCCTCGGCCTGTCCGACCCGGACGGGCCAGAACCGCACAGCACCCGCCACGATATCCAGATCATCGCGCGCGACCCGGCACAGCCCTGCCACCGGCGGCACACCATCGCGCAACCGGTACGACGACAACGCCTCGCGCCCGGGCGCGAAACACGTGTCATAAAGCGCCTCGACCTCTGCGTGGTCCTCCGCGCATTCGTGAACAATCCGGTACATCGCCTTCCCGCCGCCTCTGGTCAGCGGCCTAGCACGGGGTTAGGTCTTTGCCAAACCACGAGGATTATCGCCTATGTTCTACCGCCC
>CAZPJO010000219.1:0-4983 GCA_964586895.1 uncultured Roseicyclus sp. | reverse complement strand
TCATGAAGCCCTTGATCAGGGCTGCGTCGGCAGGGTCGATGACGGCCTGGGTGCCCACGATCTGTGCGATGACGCCGCCGCGGTCGATGTCGCCGCACAAGATCACGGGCGTGTCGGTGGCGCGCGCGAAGCCCATGTTGGCGATGTCGCCGGGGCGCAGGTTGACCTCCGCCGGAGAGCCCGCGCCTTCGACGATGATCAGGTCGTGTTGGGATTTGAGGCGCGTGAAGCTTTCGGTGACGGCGTGCAGGAGTTGCGGTTTAAGCTTGGCGTAATCGCGGGCTTTGACGGTCGTCAGGCGCTTGCCGTTAACGACGACCTGGGAGCCGGTGTCCGTTTCGGGTTTGAGAAGAACCGGGTTCATGTCGGTGTGGGGGGGGAGGCCGGATGCGAGGGCCTGGAGCGCCTGCGCGCGGCCAATCTCGCCGCCATCGGCGGTGACGGCGGCATTGTTGGACATGTTTTGCGGCTTGAACGGCGCGACCGAGAGGCCGTCCTGGCGCGCGATGCGGCACAGGCCCGCGACGAGCATGGATTTGCCGACGTTCGAGCCGGTGCCCTGGATCATCAGGGCGCGGGTCATGGGATCGACGGCCGAGCGATACCGGAGCCAGGCGTCATGGTGCCACCTCTTCGTCGCCGGGAAGTGGCAGGTTGGCGAGGTGGTATTCGCGGGCGAAGCGGGCGACAGGTTTGGCGGCAAAGAAGAGCGAGCCGATCAGAAAGAACCAGGTGGCTGTTGTCGAAAGCGCCTCCGAAAAGAACAGGGCGCTGCCGATTGCGAACGCGATGGCGGCCATGAGATCGATGGCGGTGTAGAGCTTTTCGTAGAAACTGAAGACTTCGCAATGGCGGCCCGTGACCGTGTAGCGGCGCGCATCAAACATGGCCTAGAACTCCACGCCCTTCTGCGCCTTCACGCCGTCGCGGAACGGGTGTTTGACAAGGGTCATTTCGGTGGCGAGGTCTGCGGCTTCGATCAGTTCGGGCTTGGCGTTGCGGCCGGTGAGGCAGACGTGGGTCATTTGCGGCTTTTGGTGCAGCAGGAAATCGACGACCTCGTCGATGTCGAGGTAATCGTAGCGCAGCGCGATGTTGATTTCGTCGAGCAGGACAAATTGGATTTCGGGATCGAGGATTTGCTCCTGCGCGATTTTCCAGCCGTTTTGTGCCGCCGCGATGTCGCGTTCGCGGTCCTGGGTTTCCCAGGTGAAGCCTTCGCCGGACACGAAGAAGCGGCATTCATTGGCGAAACGCGTTCGCAGGAAGCTTTTCTCGCCGGTGTCCCAATTGCCCTTGATGAATTGCACGACGGCAACGCCCATCTCGTGCTGGATCGCGCGCATGACCATGCCGAAACCGGATGACGATTTGCCCTTGCCCGGGCCGGTATGGACCATGATGAGACCTTTTTCTTCGGTCTTGGTTTGCATCATCTTGTCGCGGGCGGCCTTGATCTTTTTCATCTTCTCGTTGTGGCGGGTGTTTTCATCGGTCTGGGTCATGGGATCCTGCATCGCTGTTCGTGGCGGTGGGGGAAGGGGTGACATCGCGCGGGCCAATTGACAAGCGGGGCAGGGCGTGAGCAGTGTTTTCGCCGATGGTGCCCGTCAGGGCCGAAGAGGGAATGGGGTGTGATGCCCCGGCTGCCCCCGCAACTGTGAGTGGTATGCGATCGCCAACAGGCCACTGGGCAAGATGCCCGGGAAGGCGGCGCGCGCGACAGGCCACAAGCCAGGAGACCTGCCATCGGGTTTGGAACTTTTGATCCGGGCGGGGTGCCTCGGGCTTGGGGGAATGATGGATACCGAGACAAGGCCGGTCGAGCTTCTGGTTTGCGTGAAATGCAAGCGCGGGGCGGATGTGACCGAAGACGGCGAGCGGCCCGGCCAGCGGCTTTACGAAGAGCTGCGCGCGGGTGGCATGCCGGAGGGTGTGACGTTGACGGCGGTGGAATGCCTGCAGAATTGCGATCACGGATGTTCGGTCGCGATGCGCGGCGGCGACGCGCGGTGGACCTATGTCTACGGAAACCTTGATGAGGGGTCGCATCGGGACCTGCTGGCCGATGGTATGGCGCTTTACCGGGATGCGAGCGATGGGGTGATCCCGTGGCGGCAACGGCCCGAGCATTTCAAACGCAATTGTATCGCGCGCATTCCGCCTGTGGCGGCGGGTGCACCGAAGCTGGGAGGATGAGAGACATGGCTGATTTGGCAAAACTGCCGGTGACGATTGTGACGGGATTTCTGGGGTCGGGGAAGACGACGCTGATCTCGCAATTGATGCAGAATCCGGGCGGTAAACGGCTGGCGATTGTGGTCAATGAATTTGGCGATGTGGGCGTGGATGGCGAGATCCTGAAGGGCTGCGCCATTCCCGATTGCCCGGCGGAGAACATCATGGAGCTGGCCAACGGCTGCATTTGCTGCACCGTGGCCGATGATTTCATCCCGACGATTGAAGCGTTGATGGCGCTGGAGCCGCGGCCCGAACATATTGTGATTGAAACCTCTGGTCTGGCGCTTCCGAAGCCGTTGTTGAAGGCGTTCGATTGGCCCGATATCCGCTCGAAAATCACGGTGGACGGCGTGATCGCGCTGGCCGATGCAGAGGCCGTCGCGGCGGGGCGGTTCGCGCCGGACGTCGCGCGCGTGGATGCGCAAAGGCTGGCGGACGAAAGCATCGACCACGAAACGCCTTTGTCGGAGGTGTTCGAGGATCAGATTTCTTGCGCCGATATCGTGCTTTTGACCAAGCCCGATTTGGCGGGGCCGGAGGGCGTGGCCAAGGCCAAGGCGGTGATCGAGGCCGAAGCGCCGCGCAGCCTTCCGATTGTCGAGGTCGCGGAGGGTCGGATTGATCCACGGGTCATCCTTGGGCTGGAAGCGGCCGCGGAGGATGACATGGAGGCGCGCCCGTCGCACCACGATGGACACGACGACCACGAGCATGATGATTTTGAGAGCATCGTGGTGAACATTGCGCCGGTCAATGACCCGGCGGAGTTGGTGGCGCGGATCGAGCAATTGGCCAACGAGCAGAACATCCTGCGCGTGAAGGGCTACGCCGAGGTCGCGGGCAAGCCGATGCGCCTTTTGGTGCAGGCGGTCGGCGCGCGGGTGCGGCACCAATACGACCAGCCGTGGGGCGAGCGGCCCCGTGCCGGGCGTCTGGTGGTGATTGCCGAGCATGATGATGTGGATCCGGTGGCGATCCGGGCGGTTCTTGCGCCCGAGCTGGCGGCTGCCGAGTGACATGACATGCACGTCATCTTCCGCGAGAGCCATGGGTTAGAGGAGACGGAGACGCCGCAGGATCTGGGCCAGACGCCTGCCGATCTTGTGGTTCTGTCGCTGTCGGATTCGGACCTTGGGGCGTTCGCGGAAGGCTGGAACCGGGCCGAAGGCGCGCTGCCCTCGTTGCGGCTGGCCAATATCGTGGCGCTGAAGCATCCCTTGTCTGTCGACACTTACGTGGAGCAGACGCTTTCCGGGGCAAAAGGGATCTTGATCCGACTGATCGGCGGCGTGCCCTATTGGCCCTATGGGTTGCAACAGATCGGGGCTTTGTGCCGGGCAAACGGGATCGCGCTGGCCGTTTTGCCCGCCGATGGGCGCGACGATGCGCGGCTCGACGAGATTTCGACGCTTCCGGTGAGCACGCTGCGCCGGTTGCAGCACCTCTGCGATGCGGGGGGGGCTGTGGCCGCGCAGGCGGCGTTGCAGCAGATGGCGCTGGCCTCGGGGCTCTATGCGGGGCCGGTGAAGGGCGCAAAGGGCGTGGCGCAGGTCGGCGGTTGGACGCCGGAGGATGGGGTGTGTTGCCCGGTGCTGACCCGCAGTGAAAAGCTGGTGTTGGTGACGTTCTACCGGTCGTATCTGGTGGCCGCCGATCTGGCCCCGATCGAGGCGTTGTTTGCCGCGCTGCGGGCGCAAGGGTTCGCGGTGTTGGGTCTGTTCGCGCCATCGCTCAAAGCGCCGGGCGCGGCGGAGTGGATGCGCCGTATGGTGGCGCATCTGGCCCCCGTGGCGGTGGTTAACGCGACGTCGTTTTCGGGCAAGGGTGCTGCGGGTGTGTCGCCGTTGGACGCGGGCGAGGTGCCGGTGTTTCAGGTGGCCTTGGCGACGTCCACGCAAGAGGCCTGGGCCGAGGCGGAACGCGGCCTGTCGCCTGCCGATCTGGCGATGCATGTGGTTCTGCCCGAGGTGGACGGCCGCATTTTCGGCGGCGTGGCAAGCTTCAAGGAACCGCAGGCGCGCGACGAGGATTTGCAGTTTTCGCGCTTTGTGCACCGGGCGCATGTGGGCCGGGTCGAGGCGGTCGCGCGACGGGTGGCAGCATGGCACCGGCTGGCGATGTGCGAGGCCCGGCGCGTGGCGTTGGTGTTGAGCACCTATCCGGGGCGCGAATGGAACATGGCGCATGCGGTGGGGCTTGATGCGATTGCCTCGGCCGGTGCGATTTTGGAGGATTTGGGCGAAGCAGGCGCGCTTGGACCAGAGGATCTGCGGGCCGCGCGCGTGGTCTGGCCCTTCGAGGCCTACAGAGCGGCTTTGTCGCGCCTTCCCAAAGCGTTGCAGGACGACCTTCATGCGGCATGGGGCAGCTGCGAAGAGGATGCGGATGCGTCCGAGGAGGGGCTGGCCCTTCCGGTTTTGCGGCGCGGCGCGGCCTTGGTGGCGTTGCAGCCCGAGCGGGGCAATCCGAAGCTGCGCGATGCGGAATATCACGATCTGGCCCGTGTTCCACGGCATGGGTATGTGGCGTTTTATTTGTGGATGCAGAGCCACGCCGATGCGTTGATCCACATCGGCGCGCATGGGACGTTGGAATGGTTGCCGGGCAAGGCGGTGGCCCTGTCGGAGGCCTGCTGGCCCGAGGCGCTGACCGGGGATTTGCCAGTGATCTACCCGTTCATCGTGAACGATCCGGGCGAAGCAGCGCAGGCGAAACGGCGCATCGGGGCGATCACGCTGGGGC
>CAZPJO010000218.1:0-5034 GCA_964586895.1 uncultured Roseicyclus sp. | reverse complement strand
ATCCTGGCCTGCGAGGAGCTTGAAATCGCGGCCATGTCGGGCACCTCGGCGGGGGCTTTGAACGGGGCGGCGGTGAAATGCGGGCTCAGCCGGGGGTCACGCGCGCTGGCCCAAGAGGCATTGGCCCATGTGTGGGAGCAGGTCGGCGCGATCACTGACGAGGCGTTCGCCCCCTGGCTCAACATGATCTCGCCGCAAGCCGTCAGCTTTGCGATCGAGACCTCCCTGCCCTTCGCACTTGGCGACAGCGTCAGCCGCATGGTCAGCCCCTATGCCAGTGGCCCGTTCTACCGCAACCCGCTTGAGCCGATCGTTTCGAAATTCGAATACGAACACATCTGCTGCGAAGGGGGGCCGGCCTTCTTCATCTGTGCCACAAACGTCCGCTCGGGCAAGATCCGCATCTTCAGCGGCGAAGAGATCACGCCGCGCGCGATCATGGCGTCGGCCTGCCTGCCGACCATGTTCCGCGCCATTGAAATCGACGACCCCCACACCGGCGAGACCGAGGCCTATTGGGACGGTGGCTATACCGGCAACCCGGCGCTGTTTCCCATGTTCGGGCCGGATCTGCCGCGTGACATCCTGATCGTGAACATCAACCCGTTGCACCGTGACGAGGTCCCGACCTCGGCCCGCGCGATCCAGAATCGGATCAACGAGATCAGCTTCAACACCTCTTTGCTGCGCGAATTGCGCGCGATCGAGTTCGTGCAACGCCTGCTGCACAAGGGCGCGCTGCAAGACAACGCCATGAAGGATATGCTGATCCACATGATCTCGGACGATGACCTGATGCGGCAGCTTTCAGTCGCCACCAAGATGATCGCCACGCCACAGATCCTGCATCAATTGCGCGAAGCCGGGCGCGCCTCGGCGGAGGCGTTCATCTCCGAGCATTTCGACAAGATCGGCGAAGACAGCACCGTCGATCTGCGCGCCATGTTCGAATAGGCCGCCCAAGCCATGGCACCCCTGTCCCACCGCCTGATCGCCGAAGCCCTGGGCACCGCGTTCCTTTTGGTTGCCGTTGTGGGATCGGGCATCATGGCCGAGACCTTGAGCGACGGGAATACGGCGCTTGCCCTTCTGACCAATGCGATTGCCACGGGCGTGGCGCTTTACGTGCTTATCACGATCTTTGGCCCCGTCTCGGGCGCGCATTTCAACCCGGGCGTGACGTTGGTTTTCGCCCTGCGCCGCGCCATTTCCCCCGCCCATGCGGCCGCCTACGTGATCTGCCAGATTGCGGCCGGCATTCTTGGCGTCTGGCTCGCCCATGTGATGTTCGAATTGCCCATTCTCCAGGCCTCCACCACCGCGCGCACCGGGATGGCGCAATGGGTGGCCGAGGTCACGGCAAGTTTCGGCCTGATCCTGACCATCCTCGCCGGGCTGCGCCACGCGCCCGCGCAGGTGCCCGCCCTTGTTGCGGCCTACATCACCGGGGCCTATTGGTTCACCGCCTCGACCAGCTTTGCCAACCCCGCCGTGACCATCGCACGCGCGTTCAGCGACACTTTCGCAGGCATCGCGCCCGCGCATGTCGCGCCCTTCATCGTGGCTCAGGTCATCGGGGCGCTGATCGCGCTGGCCGTGGCCCGTGTGCTGTATGACCGCCCTGATTAACCGGCCCGATTAACCAATCGACGTCACCCACAGGATCGTCGCGTCGTCATCGGAGATCGAGATCACATTGTGCCCCATCGACGCGTCGTAATAGGCGCTGTCGCCGCGCACCATGTCGATGGGCTGATAAAACTCGGTCAAAAGGCGAATGGCTCCGGTCAGCACGTAGAGGAATTCTTCGCCCTCGTGCCGGACCCAGCCGTCGAATTCCTCGAAACGGCGCGCCCGGATGCGCGCGCGGTAGGGCAGCATGTTTTTCTGCCCCAATTCATCGGCCAGAAGTTCATGTTCATAGGTGGTCGTGGCATGGGCCGCCCCTTCGCCGCGTCGGGTCGCGACCATGCGCGCGCCGTCCTGCGGCGAGGCTTTGGGCGTGAACAATTGCGGCACCGAAATGCCAAGGCCCGTCGCCAGCTTCTTCAACGCCTCATAGGTCGGCGACATTTGCCCGTTTTCGATCTTCGACAGGGTCGAGCGTGCCAGGCCCACCTCTTGCGCGGCCCGTTCCAGCGTCCAGCTGCGCGCCTTGCGCAATTCGCGCACCCGCACGGCCAGATCCACGGGCGTTTCGCTGCCCGAGGCGCGGGCCAGCCGGATCAGGCTGGGTTCAGGGGGGGGACTGCTCATGGCCTGTGCAGTAGCGCAGGGCGGGCCGCGCTTGCAACCGCGCGTGGGCTTGCATAGGCCCATCGCCATGGAATTGCCCCCCGATCCGTTCAACCTTGCGGGCTATGTGATGGCCCGGGCCGCGGCACAGCCCGAGAAAATCGCGCTCGCCACCCTTGGCCCCGCGCGGGCAGAGCGGTGGTCCTACGCGCGCCTTGCCGATGCGGTGACGCGCGCGGGCGGCGGGCTGCTCGCGGCGGGTCTTTCGCCGGGCGACCGCCTGATGCTCAGGATGGGCAATTCGGCGGGGTTTCCCATCGCCTTTCTCGGCGCGATCCGGGTGGGCATCGTGCCCATGCCGACCCCCGCCGCCCTCACTGCGCCCGAGATCACGCGCCTGGCTCACAGCCTGCCGCCCGATGCGATCCTGGCGGAACCGGGCATCGCGCTGCCCGATGTTGCCTGCCCCGTCCATAGCGTGGATATCCTTGACGGCCCCGAAAGCGCGCTTGCCGCCACGCATGCCGATGATCTGGCCTATGTCGTGTTCACCTCCGGCACCTCCGGGCGGCCCAAACCGGTGGCCCACGCGCATCGCGCGATCTGGGCGCGGCGCATGATGTGGCGCGATTGGTATGACCTGCGCGAAGGCGACCGGTTGATGCACACCGGCGCGTTCAACTGGACCTACACGCTTGGCACCGGGCTGCTGGACCCCTGGGCTGCGGGCGCCACGGCGCTGGTGCCGGTCGATGGAACCGATCCCGCGATGCTCGGGCTTCTGGCAAAACGCCATGACGCAACGATTTTGGCGGGCGCGCCGGGCATCTTTCGCAAACTTCTGGCCCGTGACCTTCCCGCGCTTCCTAGACTGCGCCACGCCCTGTCGGCGGGCGAGGCTTTGCCGCCGTCGATCCGCGCGCGCTGGCAGGCCGCCACCGGCACCGACATCCATGAGGCGCTTGGCATGTCCGAATGCTCCACCTTCCTCTCAGCCGCGCCGGCCCGCCCCGCGCCCGAGGCCTGCATCGGATATGCGCAGGCCGGGCGGCGTCTTGCGGTGCTGGATGATGCCGGGACGCAGGCCCCCGACACTGTGCAGGGCCGCCTTGCGATCCACCGCTCCGATCCCGGCCTGAGCCTTGGTTATCTGGATGCGGACGGGCGGCCCGACCTGCCGTTGAGCGGGGATTGGTTCGTCACCGGCGATCTTGTGACGCGCCGCGCGGACGGGGCGTATACCTATCACGGGCGCGCCGATGATATCCTGACCGCGGGCGGGTTTCGCATCGCGCCCTCCGAAATCGAAGCCGCCTTTGACGGCGCGCGCGACGTCACCGATTGTGCCGCCCTTGTGATCCGCCCCAACCCCGAGACAACAATCCTCGCCCTTGCCTATTGCGGTGGGGCCAGCGAAAGCTACCTGCACGAGCACGCCAAAGACCACCTCGCCCCCCACAAGCGCCCGCGCGCCTGGCTTTGCCTTGACGCCTTGCCGCGTGGGGCCAACGGAAAGCTGAACCGCCGCGCCCTTGGCGACCTGCTGGAGACCCCGAATGATCAAGCTTGATATCCTGTCGGACCCGATTTGCCCGTGGTGCTACATCGGCTGGTCCAACCTCGCCCGCGCGATGGAGGCGCGGCCAAATCACCCGTTCACCATCGAATGGCACCCGTTCCAGCTTAACCCCGACATGGCGTCCGAGGGCATGGATCGCCGCGCCTATCTTGAGGGCAAGTTCGGCGGCAAGGAGAACGCCGTGCGCGCCTATGCGCCGGTCCATGAAAAGGCCGAAGAGGCGGGTTTGAACCTCAACCTCGAAGGCATCCGCCGTACGCCCAACACGCTCAACGCGCACCGCCTGATCCATTGGGCGGGGATCGAGGGGCGGCAAACGCCCGCCGTTCTGGCGCTGTTCCGGGCCTATTTCGTGGACGGGCGTGATATCGGCGACATCCCCACCTTGATCGACATTGCCGAAAGCGTCGGGCTAGACCGCGACATGATCACCAAACTCTACGATGGCGACGCCGATCTGCAATCCATCCGCGACCGCGACGCCCATGCCCGCACGCGCGGGGTGCAGGCCGTGCCGACCTTCATCGTCGCCTCGCAACACGCGGTCCCCGGCGCGCAGCCGCCCGAGCAATGGCAGGCGATCATCGACGACCTCACCGAACAGCTCGCCAAGCTGGAAGAGGCGGACGGGTGATCACCGCCCACCTTCCCGCAGGCTACGTCCTGGCCCGCACGCAGGCGTGGCGCGGTGCCGTGATGTGGGCCGCCCTTCTGGGCGCGATCTTTCCCGATTTCGACCTGCTGTTTTTCTACTTCGTTGATGACCGCGCCATTCATCATCACCGCTATTGGGTTCACGCGCCCGCCTTTGCGGTGGCGTGCAGCGCCATAGCGTATCTCCTGGTGTCCCGCTTCGCGAAATCCCTGACCGGTCCCGTCCTCGCCTTTGCCCTCGCCTGGATCCTTCACATCATCCTCGACAGCCTCACGGGTGGCATCATGTGGCTCTGGCCCCTCAACGGCGATCTCTATCGCCTGATCGAAGTGCCGGGCCGTGAAGGCGTGCCGTGGCTTGTCGCGTTCCTCACCCATTGGACGATTGTGTTCGAAATCCTGATCTGGGTCGCTGCCCTTGGTCTGCTTTGGCGGCAAAGGCAGATGGCATGATCTTCGGGGTGATCCTGGGCCTTGGGGCCTGCGCCGCATGGGGTGTGCTTCTTTGGTGGTCCGAGCGTGATGCGACGACAGGCCCATGGCCGCCCGAACACGGCAACTGGCCC
>CAZPJO010000217.1:0-5041 GCA_964586895.1 uncultured Roseicyclus sp. | reverse complement strand
CATCTTGGCCCAGATCATCGCGGGCTTGCCGTTGGCGGCATGTTTGACCTCGGCCCTGATCCCGTCGATCAGCGTGGATTTCAGGCTCAGCGGAGAGATCGAAAGGTTTTCAAGATCCTCGGGCTCCGCATAGCCGCCGATGTAATTGAACACCTTCGTCGCATCCCGCCCGAGCGCGGCATCGCAGGTAAACAGGCTCAAATCCGTGTAAATCCGCGCCGTGATCTGGTGGTAATTTCCAGTCCCGTAATGGGTGTAAGTGACAAGCCGCTCGCCCTCGCGGCGCACAACGGTGCTGATCTTGGCGTGGGTCTTGTAGTTGATGAACCCATAGACGACATGCGCGCCCGCGCGTTCCAGCTTGCGCGATTGGCGAATATTGGCGGCCTCGTCGAAGCGGGCCTTCAACTCCACCAACGCGGTGACGGATTTGCCGTTTTCCGCCGCCTCGCACAGCGCCTGAACGATCGGGGATTCGTTCGATGTCCGGTACAGGGTCTGCTTGATCGCCACGACATCGGGGTCCCGCGCGGCCTGCGCCAGAAACCGGATCACCATATCGAAGGTCTCGTAGGGATGATGCAGCAACATGTCCTTTTGCTGGATCGCGCAGAACATGTCGCCGTCGTGGTCCTGCACCCGTTCCGGCACGCGCGGCGTAAACGACCGCCACAACAGGTCGGGATGCGTGTCCGTCACCAATTGCTTCAACGACACAAGGCCGATCATGCCGCTGACTTCGACCACCTCATCGCCGCTGACGTGCAATTCACCCAGGATCTCGGTCGCAAGCTTTTCGGGCGCGCCTTCGCTGATCTGCAGGCGCACGACCTCGCCCCTGCGGCGGCGCTTCAGGGCGGTCTCGAACTCCCGGACCAGATCTTCGGCCTCTTCTTCCACCTCCAAATCGCTGTCGCGCAACACCCGGAACAGGCATGTGCCCGACACCTTGTAGCCAGGGAAAAGCGCACTGATGTTGAGCAGCAGCAATTCCTCCAACGGCAGATATCGCGCCTTGCCCTCCTCGGCCTCCAACGGAAGGAAACGGTCGATCTGACCCGGAATCGGCAACAGTGCCTGCAACTGGCGGCCATCGCGGTCGCGCTTCATCTGAAGCGCAAGGGCTATGCCCTCGTTGGAGATGAACGGAAACGGATGCGCCGGGTCGATGGCCAGCGGCGAGAGAACCGGAAACACCTGTTCAAGGAACAGATCGGCCAGATACGCCTTGTCCGCATCGGTCAGGTCATGGCGGCTGACCACAGTGATCCCCTCGCCTTCCAGCTCGGCACGCAGATCGGTCCAGATTTCCTGCTGTCGGATCATCAGGGCGCGCGCATCGGCGTTGATCAGCTTGAGCTGCTCGGCCGGTGTGCGCCCATCGGCGGCCGGCGTCAGGTTCCCTTCCTGCGCCAACTCGCGCAGGCCCGCGACGCGCACGGTATAGAATTCATCAAGGTTGCCCGCGCTGATCGAGACGAACCGCACCCGCTCCAACAACGGCACGCGGGGGTTTGCGGCCTCCTCCAACACGCGCCAGTTGAACGCCAGCCATGACAATTCGCGATTGAAGAAGCGTTTGGGCCCTTCCAACTCTGTCTCCGGCAAATCCAGCGGCGTGCAGATCGGGGCGTTGAGGAAATCGGCAAAACTCATGGGATCAAACTACCTCGGGTGTGTGGCCTCAAGATGACGGATCGCCGGGCAGGTCCGCAAGGGCGGCGCGCAAATGCGTGCTGTTGACGGGCTTCTTCTCGCTCAGGGCAAGCGCATCGGCGCGCGCGATCAGGGTCGATATGGCACCGAAATCGCGCGGCATGCGCGCGGTGACATGGGCCAACATCCCCGGCGTCAGGGCCATGGCGCGATCGGTGGCCTGTTTGACCAGCACCATCAGCAGCAATTGATCATCGGGCGGGTCGATATGGGCCAGCCCGGCCTGCGCCATGCGGCTCGCAAGATCCGGCAGGTGAAGGCCCCATCGACTTGGCGCCGCATTGGCCGTGAACAGAATCGGGATATGTTCGGCAAGTGCTGCATTATGCAGATGAAACAACCGCTCCTCGGCCGCGGCGTCGCCCGCGACCTCCTCGCAGTTTTCCAGGACCAGCGCAGAGGGCAGGTCGGTCAGATCAATCAGCGTCGCCGCATCCGTCGCCGCAACGATCCGCGCGCCGCTTTGCCCCGCCCAGACATGGGCGAGATGCGTCTTGCCCGCCCCCGGCGCACCGGTCAGGACCATCTTCCCATGAGGCCAGTCGCGCCAGCCATCGACCAACGCAACGGCGGCCGCATTGGCGGCACTTACAAAAAAATCGTCACGCCCCATCGCAGGGCGCGGGGGCAGGTCGAAGGTCAATTGCCGGGCCATCAGGTCGCGTCGGGGTCCGGAGTTTCGGGTGCGGTCTCGGGTCTGGTCTCGGGCACGCCGATGCCGCGATACAGCAGACCGTCTTGATACCGCTCGATCAAATAGCGCACCAAAACCCCGATCGCCGCCGCCACGGGCACGCCGACCAAGAGCCCGACAAACCCGAAAAGCGCGCCAAACGCCGATAGCGAAAACAACAGCCACACGGGGTGCAACCCCACGGACGAGCCGACAAGTTTCGGTGTCAGGACATTGCCCTCGATCATCTGGCCCACCTGAAAGATGCCGGCCACGACAAGGATCATCCACCAATTCTCTGCGCCCCAGAACTGGAACAACGCAAGCCCGACGGCCAGAAGCCCGCCGACCAAAGCGCCCACATAGGGGATGAAGGTCAACAGACCCGCGATCAGGCCGACCACAAGGCCGAATTGAAGGCCCGCCACCATCAGGGCGATGGCATAAAACGTCCCCAGGATCAGGCAAACAGTCCCCTGCCCGCGAATGAAACTCGCCAACGTGCGGTCGATCCGCGATGCCAGTTCCCGGATCACCGGCGCATGGTCGCGCGGCAGAAGATCATCGATCCGCGCGATCATCCGATCCCAGTCCAGCAACATGTAAAACGCCACAACGGGCACCACGATCAAGAACACCAGAAGGTTGATCACACTGGCCGCGGAACTCAGCGCGGTCTGCAACAATTCACCGCCGCGCGACTGGATCGCCGTGCCGATACTGCCAAGCGCTTCCATGGCCGGTGACCCTTCGGCGATCAGGCCGGGAAAGCGTGTTCCCAGAAAGCTCTGTAAATTGGCAAGGATGCTCGGCGCGGAATCGATCAGGCCACGCGTCTGATCTTCGATGATCGACACGCCAATCACGATTGCCGGGACAATCGTCACCAGAATGATGAGAAAGATCACCACGGTGGACAAGGTCCGCGACAGGCCCAACCGCTCCAGCCGGTCGGCCACGGGATCAAGGAAATAGGCAATCGCACCACCGACGAGGAATGGCATGATGACATCGCCAAGCACATACAGCACGGCCAGAAAGATCACCGTCGCAATGCCCCAGTAGATCAATTGTTGCCGAACGGGCAATGCCATCTCGTGTGCCTTTCTGTTGCCTGAAGTGATGCGTCAGGTGCGCGAAGGGTGCAAGGGGTGGCTCAGAGCGTGTCGAGGAAACCGGCAATGGCCAAGGCCACCTGCGCGGGGTGGGTCAGCGGCGCCATGTGCCCCGCCCCGTCGATGCGCACGCGGGTCGCATCGGGCAGATCGGCGGCCAGACGCGCGTTGATCTCGGCGATGACGGCGGGCGCGTTTGCCCCCTCCAGCACAAGGGTCGGGATCCGCAGATCCGGCAAACGGGCCAGGATCCCCGCCCGATCCTCAACAAGCACAGGCTCGGTCGCTTGCGGGATCCAGATGCGCTCGGTGATGTAGCGTTGCTGCGCATCCGGCAGATTGTCGAAGCCCTCCGCCCCCCACATCTCAAGAAAGGCACGCGCCGCGCGCACCAAATCGCCCGCATCCACCGCGTCGGGCATCGTGGCGAAATGCGCATCATGCGCCGCACGGCCCGGACCGTCCGCCGCACAAAACAGGACCGGCTCGAACAGGATAAGCGAGCGCACGCGCTCCGGCGCATCCAATGCGAGGCGCAAGGCGATGGTCGCCCCGAAGCTGTGCCCGATCAGGTGCGCCGGGCCATCCGGCAGGTGCCGCGCGGCGGCCTCCGTCGCCTGATCGTGGAAATCGCGGGCGCGGTCGGGCGCGGGCCCTGCGCCATGACCCACAAGGTCGGGCGCGACCATCTGCAAACAATCGTCCAGATGCCGCGCCACACCGGCCCACGCCCCCCCATGGGCCAGCGTGCAATGCAGCAGGAGCGCGGGCGCCTCACCCCGTGCCCCCTTCCCCCAATGCCGAACGCTCACAATTTTCCGGCGAGGTAGAGGTCCAGATCCTCGATCCGATCCTGACCCCAGAATTTCTCTGACCCATCGACAATGTAGAACGGCGCGCCAAAGGCCCCGGCGGCCACGGCCTCTTCGAGGTTGCGGGCATATTCCTCGGCCCCCGCCAGCATCCCGCTATCGGCAAGCGCGCCGTCAAACCCGGCCTCTTCAAGGGCGGCGCGGATCACGTCGTCCTGCGCGATGTCCTGCTCTTCGGCCCAACACCGCCGGGTGATCGCGTGCACAAGCGCACCCAGATCGCCACCGCCGGCCTTGGCGGCCGCGATGAATGCGTAAGATGACGGCGCCGGATTGGTCGGCCAATGCGCCGGTTGCAGGTTCATCTTCATCCCCAGCTTGGCCGATTGACGGCGCAATTCCTGAAGGCGCATGTCCTTGCGGCTTTCGTGGCGTTCGGCGGGTTTGATCCCCCCGGTCCGCCCGAACAGCGCGATGATGTCCAGCGGTTTGTAACCGATCGTTGCGCCGTGCTTGGCGGCGACCTCCTCCATCCGCGTTCCGGCGAGGTAGGTGTAGGGTGAAATGGTTGAAAAATAGTATTCGATATGCGGCATGGTGCGGCCCCCTTTTGGCTTGGCGGATAAGTGGGGCGGGTGTTAGGGGGTGTCAACTGTAGACGGGGGCCCTCGCCTAGGCGCGTTGGGGGTGGGCCAATTTCCCGACCAAAGGGGACAGATCAATGG
>CAZPJO010000216.1:0-5043 GCA_964586895.1 uncultured Roseicyclus sp. | reverse complement strand
TCCCGGAGCGGGTCTTCAGGCAGATCGGCAAGGGCGGCCTTCGCACGGGCCACATGCGCGTTGGCCTCATCGCGTGTCTGCGCAAGCGTGTCGTGCAAGGTCAGAAGACGCAGCGCTTCTTCCAGATCGCCGTCACGCTGATCGCCCTTCGCAATCGTCCGGTCCCAAAAGGCACGCTGTTCGGTATCGGCGGCTGCAATGGCGCGGATCACCGGGAGGGTCAGTTTCCGCTCGCGGAAATCATCGCCGATGTTCTTGTCGAGCGTGCCCGCACTGGCGGCATCGACGCCGCCCCAGTCGAGCAGATCATCGGCCATCTGGAACGCCACGCCGAGCCCATCGCCGTAAGCCGCCAGCGCGCGCACGATGGCCTCGTCGCTGTCCGAGATGACACCGCCAACCTCGCAAGCGGCCTCGAACAGGGCGGCGGTCTTGCCCCGGATCACCTGCAGGTAAGTCGCCTCGGTTGTGCTGGTGTTCATCGCGGCGGAAAGCTGCAGCACCTCGCCCTCGGCAATGGTGGCGGCTGCGTTCGACAGGATCGAAAGGACCCGCAGGGACCCCGGCTCTACCATCAACTGGAACGCGCGGGCAAAAAGGTAATCGCCGACCAGAACGCTTGATTTGTTGTCCCACAGCAGGTTCGCGGTGGGTCTGCCACGCCGCTTGTGGCTTTCGTCGACCACATCGTCATGCAGAAGCGTGGCGGTATGGATGAATTCAACGGTTGCGGCGAGTTTCACGTGATCGTCGCCGGAATATCCGCAGAGCCGCGCGCAGGCGAGCGTCAGCATCGGGCGCACCCGCTTGCCACCAGCCTCGCCCAGATGTGCGGTAACCTCGGGGATACGCGGGGCGTGTTCGGAGGCCATGCGGTCGCGGATCAACGCGTTCACACCGGCCAGATCCTCGGCCAGCGCGGCGCTTAGGCGTTCGTGTGGTTTGGCCGTTGCGTGATCGAGGCTCATGTTCCGCTCCCCATTCCATTTGGCGGTCATCTCGACATCCTGACGGTCGCAACCTACCTGTCGGTCATGCTTGAGATTTTGCGCAGCAACGATCCGACCATCATCGCATTTGCATCAGCGCTTCTGTCCGGCGAGGATATAGAGGTGTTCGAGATGGACGTCCATATGAGCGCCCTTGAAGGCAGCATCGGCATATTGCCGCGCCGCCTGCTTGTACGGCGCACGGATGCCTTTGCCGCAAGGGCCGTATTGCGGGACAATGAATTGCCGGTAAGCGAGTGAGCGATGGCGTGACCCGCGACAGGTTCCTGGGCGGCCGTGTTCTGGCGTGGCAGCCCAAGGACGGCTACCGCGCCGCGACCGATCCGGTTTTCCTTGCGGCGGCCTGTCCGGCGAAGCCCGGCGAAAGCGTTCTGGAATTGGGCTGCGGCGTTGGGGTGGCTGCGCTGTGTCTCGGTGCGCGGGTCGACGGCCTGCGCGTCACGGGGGTTGAGCGGCAGGCAATTTATGCTGACCTCGCGCGGCGTAATGGAGTTGCGGTGGTCGAGGCCGATTTAACGGAGATGCCCGCCGACTTGCGTCAGAGCGTGTTTGACCACGTTATTGCCAACCCGCCCTACCTTGTGAAAGGGGCCGGAACAGCGGCGCGTGACATCGGACGCGAAGGGGCGTTTCGCGAAGAGACGCCGCTCGCTGATTGGTGCGCGGTGGCAAAGGCGCGGCTCAAACCCGGTGGATGGCTGACGTTGATACACCTTGCCGAGCGTTTGCCCGATGTCCTGGCCGCGCTTGAGGGGTTTGGATCGATCTCCGTTCTTCCGCTTGCCGCGCGGGAGGGACGTGCCGCGGGGCGCGTGGTGGTGCGAGCGCGAAAGGGCGGACGTGGAGCGTTCCGATTGTGTGCGCCAATTCTTATACATGAAGGTGTCGTACACGCCCGCGATGGGGATGATTATTCCGCAACAGCGCGGGCCGTGCTGCGCAACGGAGAGGCATTAACCTTCGATTAACCGTAATTATGCCAAGCATTTTATCTGACGTTTGCCGTCGGACGTGACACGAAGCCGATTTTGTGCTGCACTTTCGAGGCTCATATTCCACAACGAGAGGAGACTCATATGTCGCTTGGCGCCCATCTTCAGGAACTCAAGAAGAAACACGCCCACCTCTCAGCTCAGGTCGAGAAAAGCCAGCAGAGCCCTGCTACGGACGATCTCACGATCCGCGAGTTGAAGAAAGAAAAGCTCCGCCTCAAGGAAGAAATCACACGGCTCGACAGCTGAGGCGACGATGTTGACCGGGGTCGGTCGCTACTCGGCCACCTCGGCGGCATCCACAAAAGACATGTCCTTCCGATATTTCTGAAGCGCTGCGGTCTGCGCCTCCAGAAAGTCCAGGAAGGCGCGCACCTGCGGACGATGCTCGGACCCTTCCGGGCACACAAACCTATATTTTGCGCGCGTCGACAGGGCGACTTTGTAAGGGGCCACCAGCCGCCCCTCGCGCAGGTCCCCTTCGGCCAGAGAAATCCGCCCCAAGACAACCCCACCCCCTGCAACTGCGGCGTCCAGCGCGTGATCGGCCTGGCTGAACCGAGTGCCGGAGGCAAAGCGCGGCGGCAATCCGGCGGCGCGGAACCAGGCGGGCCAATCGAACGAGGGCCGGAAGCTTGCGGTGTCTTCCTGATGCAGAAGCGGCGCGCGTGCGAGGTCGGACGGTTGAGGGTAAAGCTCGGCCAGGGCCGGGGTCATCATCGGGGTCAACCACTCGTCCATCACCTTGCGCGAGAACAGCCCTTCCTCTTCGCGGGGAAAGCCGAAGCGAATGGCGACGTCCACATCATCGCGGGTGAAATCCATCAAGCGAAGCGTGGCGGAAAACCGAAGTTCGATCCCGGGATGCGCTTCGGCAAAGGTGAACAGGCGGGGCGCCAACCATTTTGCAGTGAAGGCCGGACCAGCGGTCACGGTCAATGTAGATTGGTCAACCGTGCGCCGCGCCGCACGCCATGCAGCGGACAACGCGGTGAACCCATCGGCGGCCCCGGGTGCAAGCGCGCGACCCGCGTCGGTCAACTCCACCGCGCGGTTCAGGCGGCGGAACAATGGCGCTTCGAGGTGTTCTTCAAGCGACTTGATCTGAAATGAAAGGGCGGCGGGCGTCACGTTCAATTCGGCCGCGGCCTTCGAAAAGCTCATGTGACGCGCGGCGGCATCAAATGCCCGCAATGCGGTCAGGGGAGGGAGGCGATCAGACATTTCAGTTAAGTACAGCTTGACTGAAGTAATTGAAAGTCTCGTTTGCGAAAAAGCCGACCTCGCGCCAAGTAAGATGCAATAGATACACAATGCGAATGAGGTTCGATATGATCTTCGACAACACAACTGACGCCCGTACCCGTGATGCCATCGCCCGCGCCCATGCCGAGCGGGGCAAAATCCTTGGCGAGGTCTGGGGTTTTCTGACAGGTCGCCGTTAAGCGCGGCCCGGTGGGTGGCGGGGTTGCGCAGAATGCAATTCTAAAGCCTCACCCGCCCCCCTATATCTTGAGAGTGCTCAGGAAAATTGAAGTAGGTTCGTCATGTATCAGTATTACTGTGATCCCGATTTTGAACAGATCATGCTGGAGGCCCGTGCCGCCCGCCGTGATGCCATGCGGTCGCTGTGGCGGCGTATGGCGCGTAAGGTGGCGGTCGGCAAACGGCGTGTTGCACACGGCTGATAGCGGCTATGCCAAATTGGCGTTTGGGGTGACGCGCTGTTGGGTGTAAGTACGCCCCTCACGATTGCCGCAGCCGTCGATAAATGAAAGCCAGTTAAGATGTTCTTTACCTATATGTACCGTGTGACCGCAATGGCAGCAGCCCGTCGCGCCAGAGATGATCAGGACATGGCGCGGCTGATGGGCTATCTCGGCGCATTGCGCTGAAGTCTTGCCGACCCGTACGCGGCCAGCCCGGCGCCTCCTGCGATCATTGCAGCCGCCAATAAAAGCGTAAGCGAAGCGGCGGTCAGCCCTACTACCACGAGGATCAGGGTCGACAACAACGGGGCCGCATAGCTTGCGACCCCCAAAAGCTGAATGTCCCCTGCCTTGACCCCGATGTCCCAGACGTAAAACGCCACCCCGACCGGCCCTGTTCCAAGTGCCATGACGGCGCCCCAGCCGACGATGCCCTGAGGCCATTGCGTATCCTCCAGCACCAGATGCAGCGGAACCGACAGCAGCGCCGTCAGCACGCAAAACACAGCCACGCTTTCTGTTGGGATTGTCCCGGCGGTGCGGGACAACACCGAATAGCTCGACCATGTCAGGGCGCAGAGCCCCGCCAAGGCCAGGCCGGGGCCTCCGGCGATCCCATCGGCATCCGGTGCGATCAACAACGCGGCACCGGCGAACGCAAGCAATGCGCCCAAGACGTGCAAAGCGCCAAGGCGTTCGCCAGGCAGCAGGCCTGAGAACAGGACAATGAACAGCGGCCAAAGATACGCGATCAGGCTCGCCTCCGCCGGGGGGGCGAGGCGCAGAGCGCTGAAATAAAGGGCGTGGTAGCCGAACAGACCCAGCGTTCCGAACACATAAACGCGCAGCGGAACCTGTCGCAGTCGGACCCAACCGTTGGTGGCCGTGACCCAAAGCAGGCCGATCATGCCGCCCATTGTGAAGGTCATTGCATTGAGCTGGAACGGGGGAACGGGGGCCGTGCCGATGGTGAACAGCGCCAGAAGGGCCCAAAGCAGGACGGCAATGAAACCAATGGCAGTTGCGGAGCGGCGTGACATGGCTTCCGGTTAAGCGAATTGGCGCTACCGGAAAAGGCCCCCGCGGATCGCGGAGGCCCTTGTGGTGCCATCTGTCTCGATCAGACGAAGAACTGCGCGCCGTTGGCCGAGATCGTCGAGCCATTGATGAAGCCACTGTCATCGGATGCGAGGAAGCAAACGCAGCGCGCGATTTCCTCGGGCTCACCAAGACGGCCTGCGGGGATCTGCCCGATGATCGATTCGCGCACCTTTTCGGGGACTGCCATGACCATCTCGGTTGCGATGTAGCCGGGGCAGATCGCATTGGCAG
>CAZPJO010000215.1:0-5060 GCA_964586895.1 uncultured Roseicyclus sp. | reverse complement strand
GGGCTGGGATATCGACCTCGCGGCCCATATCCGGCGCGGCGGCCATGTCCTGGGCATCTGCGGCGGCTATCAAATGCTCGGCCATTCCATCGCCGATCCCGACGGCATTGAAGGGCCCCCCGGCACCGACCACGGCCTCGGCCACCTCGACGTCACCACACGCATGACCCCGCGCAAAACCCTCACCGAAGTCACCGCGACCCATGCCGGCACCAACCTTCCCGTGCGCGGCTACGAGATCCACATCGGCGAAACCCAAGGCCCCGACCGCGCCCGCCCCTTTGCCCATGTGGCGACAAACCCCGAAGGCGCGCAAAGCGCCAATGGCACAATCACCGGAAGCTACCTGCACGGCCTGTTCCGCGACGACCAATTCCGCGCCGCCTGGCTCGCCCAGTTCGACACCAAAAGCACCACAAACTACGATCAGAGCGTCGAACAAACCCTCGACGCCTTGGCCTCCCACCTGCGCCACCACCTCAACACCGACGCCCTCTTCGCAACCGCCAAATAACACCCCTGCCACGCAAACACCCCCCGCCCGCAACCCGGGCCCCTCAAGCCGCAACACCGCGCAGACACCAAATCCCGCCGCCCCCTTTTCATCTTGCCGGAAAAACCTCGGGGGAGTCGCCCTCAGGGCGACGGGGGCAGCGCCCCCACGCGCGCCCGAAGGCGCGCAAAACAAAAAGCTCAAATCGCTTCGATCAACTCCGGCCCCGCCGCCCGGTTGGAATTGACCACCCGGTCCACCCGCCAACGCTGGTAAAACCCGCCCGGTGCCGCCCGCATCAAGGGCGCGGCCTTCTCGCCAGTCTCACCCAGCCAGGTGGCCCAATCTTCCTCGGCCAGAACCACCGGCTCGCGGTGATGCGTCTCGGCCATCCAATCGCTCGCGCCGGTCGTGACGATCGCACAGGTCGCAATCGCGTCGTCGCGACCCCACATTTGCCAGATACCCGCAAACACCAAAGGGCCTCCGCCCGGCCGCGAGAAATACCATGGCAGGCGCGTGTCGTCGGCATCCTTGGTCCATTCATAAAACCCCGTCACCGGGATCAGACACCGCCGCGCCCGAACCGCCGCCTTGAACGCAGGCTTGTCGGCAATCGTCTCGGCGCGCGCATTGATCAACAACGGCCCCCCATTGGGCGCCTTGTACCAATGCGGCACAAACCCCCACCGCATCGGCCGATAGGACCGCGCAGCTTCGGAAACGACGACGCCCACGCTCTGTGTCGGACACAGATTATACGTGGGCGGCTGGGGAAGGTCGTTTGCCGGCGCAGCCTCAAACAGCTGCGCCATCGCGTCATTGGGGTGGGTCATCGTCATACGGCCACACATGGCCGCAGATTAACCCGGAGCGTCAGCGCCCGTAAACGCTTTGATACGCGATGCGACGCGCGTCACCGGGAAAAATACCCAGATCTTCAATCGCGCGGTCCACCGGCATGGCGGAAATCTCGGCGACGGTGCGGTGGTAGGCGGCCCGCTTGGCCGCGGCGGTGCGGATCGTGGTAAGGATCGAAGCCATGGTACTACTCCTTTGAGGTGTGCGGTTTCCATCTCTCTCCGCCTCAATATGGGAGCGCTAACATCTTCCACCACTGCCCCTTTTTCAAAACCCGCCTTGCACCACACGCATGGCAGCAAAAAGGCCGGCCCCGCCTCCGGAACCGGCCCTTGGATGCCTGCAGCACCCGCTTAGCAAAAGATCACTCGGCTTGCGTGATCCGCCCGTCCGTATAGGGCTGATAGGGGCTGTTGGCCGCCACGTAATCGGCCACCACCTGCTCAAGGCCCGGGCCGAAATCATAAGCGTTCATGCCGTTCTCGGCGAACATGGCATAGCCATCGCCGCCGCCGCGCATGAAATCGTTGCTGACCACGCCGTAGACCTCATCGGCCTCGATCGCGACCCAACCGCCGTCGGTCTCAAGCTCCGCCGACACGATCCGGCTGCCCGGCTCCGCACCCGGGTTCCAGCTGTAGCGCATGCCCGAGACCTGCGGGAACCGGCCCGCACCATCCTCGACCTCGCTCACCCCGTTCTCCAGCGCGGCCATCACATCGGCCCCGGTCAACTGGAACGTCGCCAGCGCATTCTGGAACGGCAGCACGGTGAAGATCTCGCCCATCGTGACTTCGCCCGCGTCAATCGACGCGCGCAAACCGCCGCCGTTCTGGATCGCGATCTGGATGCCCTGATCGCGCACCCGCTCCAACATCGCGTCCGAGACCAGATTGCCCATCGAGCATTCCATCACCCGGCACACCGCCCGGTCGCCCTCGATCATCTCGGCACTTTCACCGATCACGTCGGCCATCGTCTCCTCGATGGGCCCGCCCAACTCCGCCACGCGCGCCGCGATATCCGCATCCGGCGTCACCGACGCATCAAGCAACATCGTGTCGCCTTGGGCAAAGATCACCTCGCCCGCATCGTCAAAGCTCACCTCAAGATGGCCGAGGTATTTCGAATAGGCATAGGCCTGCACGATCGGCACCATGGTGCCCTCGGGGTTCGAAATCCACGTCGGATAGGCATAGGCGCGGTCGGGGTCACGCGCACTGAAAAGCGTATGCGAATGCCCGCCCACGATCACGTCAATGCCGCTCACCGCCTCGGCGATGCGGATGTCATCGGGCGTGCCCACATGCGTGAGCGCGATGATGATCCCAACGCCCGCCTCGCTCAGCGCATCAACATCGGCCTGCAACGCGGTGATCTCATCCTCGAACACCACATTCTCGCCGGGCGACGACGTCTCGACCGTATCGGTGGCCAGCGCAGAAATCACACCGACCTGCGTGCCATCCACATCCAACACCACATGATCCAGAAGCAGATCCGCCACCGCAGGTTCGCCGCTCACATCCAGATTGCCCGCAATCACCGGGAATTCCACCTGTTCCAGGAACCGCGCAAAGCCCTCGGGCCCGTTGTTCCACTCGTGGTTGCCCGACGCCATCACGTCGAACCCGATGGCGTTCATCATTTCCGCCGCCGCGTCGCCTTCATAGGTGGTGAAAAAGAGGCTCCCCTGAAACTGGTCGCCCGCATCCATCACCAACACGTTCTGCCCATCGGCCTCAAGCTCGCCGCGCAGCATGTTGATCGCCGTGGCCACCCGCGCCACGCCGCCAAAACACTCGCCCGCCGCATCATCTTCGGCGTTGCAGGTGCTGTCGAAGCGGTTGATCGGCTGGATCCGGCTATGCAAATCATTGATATGCAGCAGATGCAGCGTCGTGTCCGCCGCCGCAGGCGCAGCCATGCTCAGGCCCGCAAGAATCGCGGTGGACCCCAGAATGCGTGCAATCATTGGAATTCTCCCCAGGTTTTTTGTTGAACTGAACTCAGCTTGGCCCCGTGCCCGTTGCAAGTAAAGCACCGACATCACGCTGCCGTGACACTTGACGCCACGCCAGCGCCGGGCGACACGCAGGCATGCACATTTACAAAATCCTCCGCGCCGCCGAATGGGCCGAATTGCAGGCGGTCGGCACCATTCCGGGTGCCCCCATCGACGTGGCCGACGGCTTCGTGCACTTTTCCACCGCCGATCAGGTCGCGGAAACCGCGGCCAAGCATTTCGCAGGCGCAACTGACCTTGTGCTTGTGGCGTTCGACACGCGCCCCCTCGGCTCGGCCCTCAAATGGGAGGTCTCGCGCGGCGGGGACAAGTTCCCGCATCTCTACGCGCCCCTGCGCCATTCCACCGTGCTCTGGCACGTGCCCCTGCCGCTGGAAAACGGCGTGCACAAATTTCCGGCAGACATGTGATGCTGGAAACTATCGGCCTCAAACTTCTGCGCTCGATGGATCCCGAACGCGCCCACGGCATGGCGCTCACGGCGCTGCGCATGGGCCTTGGGCCGCTGACCGGGCCCTACACGACCCCGCGCCTCGCGACACAGATCATCCCGCATATGCACGTCCCCAACCCCATCGGCCTCGCCGCAGGGTTCGACAAGAACGCCGAGGCCGCCGGCCCCCTGCAACGCGCCGGTTTCGGCTTTCTGGAGGTCGGGGCCGCCACCCCGCGACCGCAGCCCGGCAATCCGCGCCCGCGCCTGTTCCGCCTGACCGAGGATGCAGCCGCCATCAACCGCTTCGGCTTCAACAATGACGGGTCCGAGGCCATCGCCGCGCGCCTTGCCGAAATTCCGCGCGACATTCCCATCGGGATGAACCTTGGCGCCAACAAGGACAGCGCCGATCGCATCGACGATTTCGCCGCCGTCTACCGAACCTGCGCGCCCCATATAGACTTTGCCACGATCAACGTCTCGTCCCCCAACACCGAAAAACTGCGCGATCTGCAGGGGAAAGAGGCGCTCGCCGCCATCATTGAAAAGATCGACGCCGTGCGTCTGGTGCAGGCCGATCCGGTGGCGCTTTTCCTCAAGATCGCGCCGGATCTCAGCCCGCAGGAGGTCGAAGATATTGTCGATGTCATCCTCAACGCGCCGGGTCGGATACAAGGCATCATCGCCACCAACACCACGCTGGACCGCGCCGGGTTGCAAAGTGCGCATGCCGGCGAAAAAGGTGGGCTGTCGGGCCAGCCGGTGTTCGAAAAATCCACCCGCGTGTTGGCGCAACTTCACGCCCTGACACGCGGCACGATCCCGCTGATCGGGGTGGGCGGCGTCGCCTCGCCCGAGCAGGCCTATGCCAAGATCCGCGCGGGCGCGTCTGCGGTGCAACTCTACACCGGCCTTGTCTATGGCGGGCTGTCCCTTGTCACCCGGATCGCCAAAGGCCTCGACGCCCTTCTGGAACGCGACGGCTTTGCCAATGTCTCGGACGCGGTCGGCACGGGGGTTTCGGAATGGACCTGACGCTTTGGCATAACCCGCGCTGCTCCAAATCGCGGGCCGCGCTGGCGCTTCTCGAAGATGCGGGCAGCGCCCCTGCGGTGCGTCTTTACCTCACCAACCCGCCCAGCGAGGACGAGATCACCACGCTGCTGGCCAAACTCGGCTGCGCGCCGCGCGATCTGATGCGCACGGGCGAAAAGATGTACCGCGATCTGGGGCTGGCCGATGTC
>CAZPJO010000214.1:0-5081 GCA_964586895.1 uncultured Roseicyclus sp. | reverse complement strand
CTTGCCATCGGACACGGGGATGTCGCGCGCGTTATGCCAATCGGTGATGTAGACATCACATTCGGGCAGCAGCGAGATCACCGTCTTGCGCAAGAGCGTGGCGTAGTGGCCCGACATCGGCGCGACCAGCAGAACCTTGCGGCCGGTGGGCGCGCGCCCCTGCACTTCGAACCGGATCAGGTCGCCGAACGGACGCTCCACCACGGTTTCAATGGAAACGACATGGTCGCGGCCATCTTCGCCGGGAACGGACTCTATGTACCAATCGGGCTTGACGACCATGCGCGCAAAGCTGCGCTCGGTCACTTCGCCCCAGGCGGCGGTCATCTGGATCAGTGGGTTCGCGACCAGGCCGAGCGCGGGATACGAACACACGGCGCGCGCCGATGCGCCCATCCATTGGTTCGTGACACGCATCGATTCAATCAGGTCGTAAGTCAGCATATACCGCATGAGCAACTCCAGGCGCCGAGACCCGGACAGCCCGGATCATTTCGTCGCGTGGACCCCCTCACCGTGATCCCGCTATTATGCAGATGCAGCATCTGGGATGGGAAATCAAGGTGGCACACGAAAACAAGGATAACGATGCGGACCAAAAGGTTACATCGGACGAGGGCGAGCATCTTGCACGATTGAACGCGAATCTGGCCAAGGTGGAAGAGCTTTCCAAGCGCCTTGTGGCCGCCATGGGCCAGCGCGGATCAGCGGACACGGGCCTTCAGGGGCCGGGTCAAGAGCTCTATATGAAAGCGGGCATGGCCTATTGGGCCGAAATGATGTCCAACCCTGGCAAAATCCTGGAGCAGCAGGCCCAGTATTGGGGTCAGGCGATGACCCATTTCATGGAAATGCAAAACGCGCTGGCCGAGGGCAAGATGCCGCTATTGCCCGACGACGATTTGCCGTCCGACAAGCGCTTTGCCAACCCTCTGTGGCGCACGCATCCCTATTTCAACTTTGTGCGGCACCAATATGTGATGGGATCGGAGGCGATTCGGCAGGCCGTCACAGAGCTTGACGGGCTGGAGCCCAAGGACCAGCAGCGCGTGGAATTCTTCGCAAGCCAGGTGATCGAGCTTTTCTCGCCCACCAATTATTTCGCGACCAACCCCGACGCGCTTGAAAAGGCCGTCGAAACCGACGGTGAGTCGTTGGTCCACGGGCTCGAAAACCTGGTCCGCGACATGGAGGCGCATCACGGTGAAATCCTGCCGACCCTGGCCGACCCCGATGCGTTCGAAGTGGGCGGCAACATCGGCACCACCGAAGGATCGGTCGTCTACCGCAATCGCATGATGGAGCTAATTCAATACGCGCCCAAGACCGACAAGGTGCACAAGACGCCGCTGATCATCTTTCCGCCGTGGATCCACAACATCTACATCCTCGACCTCAAGCCGCAGAACTCGCTGATCAATTGGATCGTCGAACAGGGCTACACGCTTTTTGTGGTCAGCTGGAAAAACCCCGACGCCTCTTACGCCGATGTCGGGATCGAGGATTATGTGAATGAAGGATATCTGGCGGCGATCGAAGAGGTGAAGGCCATCACCGGCGAGAAACAGGTCAACACCGTTGGCTATTGTATCGCGGGCACGACGCTCAACATGACGCTGGCCCTGATGAAGCGGCGCGGCGACAAATCGATCAAATCCGCCACCTTCTTCACCACCCTCACCGATTTCTCGGAGCAGGGGGAATTCACGCCGTTTCTGCAAGATGATTTCGTCGACGCCATCGAACGGCAGGTGGATCAGGACGGCATCCTCGACAGCTATTTCATGTCGCGGACGTTTTCGTTCCTGCGCTCGAAGGACCTCATCTACGGGCCCGCCGTGCGCAATTACATGATGGGCGAGGCCCCGCCGGCCTTCGACCTGCTGTACTGGAACGGCGACAGCACGAACTTGCCCGGCAAGATGGCCAAGCAATACCTGCGGGGTCTGTGCCAGGGCGACGCGTTGGCCTCGGGCTCGTTCGAATTGATGGGCGAAACCCTCAGCCTCAAGGATGTCACCGTCCCGGTCTGCGCGATTGCCTGCGAGACGGACCATATCGCCGCCTGGAAGGACAGCTTTCGCGGCGTCACCAAAATGGGGGCCAAGGACAAGACGTTCATCCTCTCGGAATCGGGTCATATCGCAGGCATCGTGAACCCGCCTTCCAAGAAGAAATACGGCCACTATACAAATGCGAATGTTTCCGGCGCGTCGGAGGCGTGGCTTCAGGCCGCCGATTATAACGAAGGCTCGTGGTGGCCACGCTGGGAGGAGTGGCTGGCCAAGCGCTCCGGCGCAAAGGTCAAGGCGCGCATACCGGGTGCGGATGGGCGCGACATTCTGGCGCCAGCCCCGGGAACTTACGTGAAAGAACGCAAAGCGGCCTGATTTTGCGGGTTATTTTGTTTATGCTGCAGTGCAGAAAATGTATTGACTTTCTGCACTGCAGCATGCATATGTATTTGCACACGCAGCAATCGCCCGCCACGGGTTAACATATCGCCCATGTGGGCCGCACAGACTGGAGAATTCCAATGGCAAAAGCAGCCGCAACCCCCGACTTCACCAAATACATGTCCGAAATGATGGCATCTTTCCCGATGGATATGTCCGCCTATGGCGACGCGTTCAAGTCGCAGGCCGCCTCCGCTGAGAAGATGACCAAGGTTGCGCTCGACGCCGCCGAAAAGTCGACTGAGATTTCGTCGAAGTGGACCAAAGACACCATCGCCAAGATGGGCGACGTGGCCGCCGTCAAGGATGAGCCCGCCGATTACACCAAGTCGATGACCGATTTCGCATCCGCTCAGGCCGAGATGGCCGCCGAGACGATGGCCGCTTTCGCCGAAGTCGCCAAGAAGGTTCAGATGGAAACCGTCGAACTGATGATGGCCGCCGGCAAAGAAGCCACCGAAGAGGCAACCGCCGCCGTCAAGAAGGCAACTTCCGACGTGACGACCGCAGCCAAGAAGGCAACCGCGAAGTAATCGCGTAGCCTAAACTGACTGACGACAAAAGATGTGATCGGATCCTCCCTCCGCATCACATCTTACGGAAAGGCGGGCCCGCAATGTGCGGCCCGCCTTTTTCGTCAAACGCATGCAGTGAAATATTCGCCCCGGCGTCGGCATCTGCGGCGGCAGTTTTGCTTGTGTCCCAAGGTTGGACGCCCCGCTGGCCAAAGGTCTGCCCTTCATCGTAGCGCTACAGCGTATCCTGCGTCGGCATGCCGTTTGAAATTCCTGCATTGCGCCCAGATTGTTATACAAGAACGCGACGAAAAACGCCGATTGATTTATCTCGCGTGTGCAGCGTAGGCTTCCGTAATGCTGCACCGCAACGTGTGCACGAGGGGAGGGTCCACCCGATGGCCGACAACGAACACCTGTTGATCAAGCGTTACGCCTCGCGCAGGTTGTACAACACCGAGACGTCCGACTACGTCACGCTTGAAGATATCGCAGGGTTCATCCGCGCGGGCCGCGAAGTGAAGATCGTTGACCTAAAGTCCGGCGCTGACCTCACGCGCCAGTATCTGCTTCAAATCATTGCCGAACATGAAAGCCGCGGTGAAAGCGTCCTGCCCATCGGTGTGTTGACCGACCTTGTGCGCAGCTACACCAGCCAGGCGCAATCTGTCGTGCCCGATTTCCTTGCCGCCAGCTTCGAGATGTTGCAGCAGGGCCAATCGAAAATGATGGACAACATGGCCGCGATCAACCCAATGGCGTCGATGCCCGGGTTCGATGCGATGCGGGTGCAGCAAGAAGCGTTCTTCAAGGCCATGACCGGTGGCATGCAGCCGGGCCAGACCGCCGAGGATGGCACGATCGTGCCAGATACTGCGCCCACGGAAGAGTTGGACGACATCAAACGCCAACTCGCCGATCTGCAATCGAAGCTGAGCAAGATGTAAACCGCGCGGCCTGCAAATCCTCGGACGGGCGGGGCACATGGGCGCCCGCGTCCATTCATCTTGCCGGAAAAACCTTGGGGGGGCCGCCTTTGGCGGCGGGGGCTAGCCCCCACTGCGCTTTGGTCGTCATTGTGCTCAGGCGACCTCCGCGAACACCTGTTTGAGCGCGGCATCAAGCTTTTCGCACATCTCATCCATCTGTCCGTCGCTTAACGAAAAGGCCGGACACAGCACAACCGATTGCCCCAATGGGCGACAGATCAGACCGTGATCCGTACAGGTATTCGCGATCCGCTCCGAGACGCTCAGATCGGCTTCGAACGGCACCTTGCCGTCGCGGTCGCGAACGGCTTCCAGCGCCCACATATACCCGATGCCGCGCAGCTCTCCGATGTTGGGATGCTCCGCGATCGCGCGCAGGCCCGCTTCCATCCGCCCCGCACCGGTGCGCACCATCTCCAGCAGGCCCTCCTCCAGCACCACGTCGATCGCTTTCAACGCCACAGCACACCCCACCGGGTGGCCTGATGCAGTGAAGCCGTGGGGAAATTCCTCGACCGGGTCGATGGCCGCCTGCAACCGATCCGTCATCTCCGGCCCCAGCATCACGGCGCCCATCGGGAAATACCCGGCCGTCAAAGCCTTGGACGAGATGATGACATCGGGCACGAAGTCGTAGGTCTCGCAGCCCCAGACCTGTCCCGTGCGCCCGAACCCGCAGATCACCTCGTCCGAGATCAGCGGGATGCCGTGTCGCTTCAAGACCGCCTGCATCGCCTGAAAATACCCCTCCGGCGGCGGGATCACCCCGCCCGCGCCAAGAACCGGCTCGGCGAAGAAGCCCGCGATTGTATCGGCTCCTTCGCGCGCAATGACGTCTTCCAATTCCGCCGCCAATCGCGCCGTGAACGCCGCTTCGCTCTCGCCCTCTGTGCCTTCGCGCCAATAATGTGGGCAGGTGAGGTGGACAAACCCGTCCATCGGCAAGCCGAACAGGGCGTTATAAGGCTTGGCGGTCATCGACGCCGACACTGCCGTCACCCCGTGATAGGCATTGCCCCGAGTCAGGATCTTGCGCTTTTGCGGCGTGCCTTCGGATTGCCCCATGAACCACAGCATCTTGACCATCGTGTCATTCGCCTCGGACCCGGAATTGGTGTAGA
>CAZPJO010000213.1:0-5082 GCA_964586895.1 uncultured Roseicyclus sp. | reverse complement strand
TACCTGACCCTCTGATTCATCGTCTTTTCCGCATCCCCCTACAGCCTACCTCTAGACCCCAGCAAGACGCCCGGGAAAAGGTGGACACAGGTCACGCCCCCCCCCCTGCGGAACCCGGCCTACTGCCCATTGGGGCTGCTAAACTCGGCTAACGCGGTGATGGTTGCGGCCTTGCGACCAAAACGCCAGTCGTGAAATGCTCGTCTCCCTTTGTCAGCCTCCAACATAGGGCGAGAGGCCGGAAGCCCCGCGATGGACTAAAACGGTCTCCAAAGCCGATCATACATCGAAGAAGATCGTCTCCTTCGGCCCCTGCAAATGGATGTCGAACCGGTAGGTCCCGCCTTCTTCGGGCTGCGCCAAAAGGGTCGGCACCCTATTTTGATGCTCGATCCGCGACAACACAGGGTCTGCGGCATTCGCTTCGGCTTCATCGGCGAAATAGAGCCGGGTTTGCAGGCCGATATTGATCCCGCGCGCGACGATCCAGACGCTCACATGCGGCGCTTGCATGCGGCCATCGGGGAACGGAACCGGGCCGGGCTTGACCGTCTCAAACGTGAATTCGCCGGTCTCCATATCGCCAGGCGACCGGCCCCAGCCTGTGAAATTCGGATCCGCGCGCCCGCGCGTCTCGTTGGCTGACGGGAACAGGCCCGCCGCATCGGCCTGCCAGATTTCGACCATGGCATCTTTCAGCGCGGTGCCGGTCCCGTCGTACACCGTGCCCTTGATGATGATGTCCTGCCCCTGCACAGGCCCGGTCTTCATTGCCGCGCCCAGATCACCGTCATACATCGCGATCCCGGCGAAATTCGGCGTGCAACCGATGTGCACATATGGGCCCGCCGTCTGGCTCGGGCTTTCCTTGAGATCATCGCGATTTTGCATCACAGCCCCTCCACCCGGTTCTCGAAATAGGTCTGCCGCCGCCCACGCAGCACCATGTCGAAGCGATAGGCGCGCGCGTCCATCGGCACCGTCCGCTTCATATCCAGCCGCGCGGTCAACGCGTCTACCGCCGCCTGACTTTTCAACACGCCCACGATCGGGCAAAGCGCGATCATTGGGTCGCCCTCGAAATACATCTGCGTGATCAAACGCTGCGCAAAGCCGTGGCCAAAAAGGGAAAAATGGATGTGCGCGGGCCGCCAGTCATTCGCGCCGTTAGGCCAGGGGTAAGGGCCGGGCAGGATGGTGCGAAGTTCATAGCTGCCGTCATCCGCCGTGATCGTCCGCCCGCACCCGCCGAAATTCGGGTCCAGTGGGGCAAGGTAGCCTTCCTTCTTGTGCCGGTAGCGCCCGCCGGCGTTGGCCTGCCAGAACTCCACCAGCGCGCCGGGCACGGGGCGCGCGTTTTCATCCAGCACCCGGCCGTGCACAATGATGCGCGGGCCGATGGCACTTGCGCCGGGCTGCGCGAAATTCAGGATCAGATCGTTGTCGAGCGGGCCGAGAATGTCATGGCCAAAGACAGGCGAAGTCTCTTCGCTTAAACTGGTCGGGAACGAGATCAGGGCCGCCTGCGGGCTTCGCTTCACACTGGTCTTGTAGGGCGGGGTCAGCGCGTCGGGCTGCCAGGCGCGGTCCCGCGCGATGTATCCACCGCGTTGCATGTCGTCGACCATCGCGCGCCTCCCTTGCCTCATCTTGTCCGGCGCAGTCGAACGCAGATTGCGCCGATGCACAAGGTCCCACGGGCGCGGCGGTGCCGCTTAGCCGGTGAACATGGACATGATCGCCCGCAGATCGACCCGTGCGCCAAGCCGCGTGGCCAGCAAGTACAAACCGCCGATCTTGCGTTGTAAAAACAGCGTGTCGGCGGGCGGGATATGCCAAAGGTCGCGGTCCTGACCAATGATTTGCCCGCGCTGGCGCAACTCGTTCGCGAGGTCAGTCTTGCCAAAATCAAAGGCCTCGGGCTGGCGCAGGGCGGAAAACCCAAGCTCCGACATATCGAGGATCGCGTCGCGATGCGGCGTGGACAGGCCCGGTTTGATGAACCCGATGGCTTCCAACTCCCTCAGGATATCGCTCCGCTGCCCCTCCAACCCGGCTTGCAACAATCGCAAATGTCCCTCGGCAAGCGCAGCAGGGATCTCACGCGTGGCGCCAAAATCCAGCAAAACGATCTGGCCCGTGTCTGCGCGCCAACGATAATTGGCAAAGTTTGGATCGGTTTGCATGACGCGGAATTCGAACAACTCGCGCAGGCACAATTCGATCAATGCCGCCATCGCCGCGTCGCGCGCCCTTGGGTCATCGGCCAATGCCTCAATGGGGGTCGCATCCTCGAAGGACATCGCGAGGGCCGCGTCGGTGGACAAATCTTCGCGCCAGGTGGGCACGACAAAGCGCGCATCGTCGGCCAGATGCTCGGCGAACCGTGCAAGGTAGCGGCCCTCGCGGGCGTAATCGGCCTCTTCATGGAGCTGGACGCGCGCTTCCGCAATGAGCGGGCCGAGATCAAGCTCCTTTGGCCAAAGGCCTGTCCACCGGATCAGCGCGGCCGCGTTGTCCAGATCACTGTCGATGGCGTCTTTCACGCCAGGGTATTGCAGCTTCAGCGCCAATCGCATGCCATCACGCGCCACCGCGCGATGCACCTGCCCGATTGAGGCCGCGGCCAGCGGCGCCGTCGAGAAGCTTTTGAAATGGCTCCGAAAATCGGACCCATATGAGGTTTGAAGCACCTCTTTCACCTGCGTCGGCGTCATCGCATCCCCGTCGGCGCGCAGCCGGGCGAGGATCCCCGCCAATTCCGGCGGCAGCACATCGCCCGTCTCCATCGACAGAAGCTGACCCAATTTCATCGCCGCCCCTCGCATTTCCGCAAGTCGATCGGCGATTTTGGTCAAGTTGCGCGGCGTCATCAGGGCCCCGGCCATGTCAGCTTCCCCGCCGCTGACCATCGACCGCGCCTTGGCCAGCGCGGCCTGTCCAGCAAGGCCAGTGGCAAGCCCTCCCATGCGCGTGAACCGGGTCAGACGACCGGTCGGCACGGCCCGAGGCCGGAGGGTGTTTGAGGGGCTGTGGTCAGACATGATCGGGGCTCGGATTGACGGTTGGTCGGTCAGCAGAACCTAGATCGCAACCGCGCCATGAACAGGCGAAGGGCCTGTCTTCGTAAGATATCGCCTAGGTTGCGCGCGCGTGACCGGTTCCAATGCCATCGGATCAAACGCCGGTCCAAGCGCACAGATACTGGCAATGCCCACCGCTTCGCGCAGGAATTACCGGGGCACTCTGCGACAACGCGGCTCTGTTGCGCTCGGAGTGCCGGGGACCATCGCGTGCCGTTGAGGGGTCGCCAGGCCCCGCTGTGTCAGGTCAATCCGTCACTCGACCACAGGTTCAAAGAAGCTGAACTGCCCGCGACCATTGTGTTTGGCGGCATAGAGCGCCTGGTCGACGTCTTCCATCAATTGCTTGAGCGCGGGTCGCCGTGGATAGGCCGGGGTCGATGCGATCCCGATACTGGCAGAAATGCGCACCGTTACATCTTCGATGTAGATCGGCTCTTCGATCCGGCGGATTATGCGGTTCGCGATCCTTGCGACGACGTCATCGGGTTGTGCGGGCCGCAATGCAATCAGGAACTCGTCACCGCCGATCCGTGCCGGAAAATCATGGCGGCGCAATTCACTGCCGAGAATCCTGCCGATTTCCATCAACACCGCATCGCCGGCCGCGTGGCCGTGGGTGTCGTTGACAATTTTGAACAGGTCGAGGTCCAGATGCATCAAGGTGAAGTCCTGATTGCGCGAGTCTATCAGGAATTTCAGCTCGTCATCCATCGCACGCCGGTTCGACAGTCCGGTCAGAACATCGGTACGCGCCTGCGCCTGGGCCGTGGCATGAGCATCTTGCAACCTGTTGGTCAGATGTTCCGACAGCCGCGTGGTCGAGGCCTTGGCCTCGTTCAGGTATAGCAATTCCACTGTCTGATCCGTCGGCGCGAAATCCGTCAGCGTCAGCGAGAATTCCGCCACGGCCCGCGCGAAAGACAGGCCGAAGGACAGGTTCATCACCGCGCCCGCACCACCTGGCAAGGGCTGTACCACACCCCGGAATGGAAGGTGATCGGCCTGCCGGAGGACAAGGCTCAACCGTTGGTTGGCGACCTGCATCAGTGCATCGAAACTGTCGATCCCATCGGGGCGTCGGATGTGAAAAACATCAAGCACCGGGCGCCCGACACTGCCAGGTGGCCCGACCACCCGTTCGCAGGTCGGCCCGGAATGCACGATCGTGCCATCGGCATCGATCTGAACATGCATCGGCAGCAGCGCATCCATGGCTGCGCGCGGCAGAATCAATGCGCCGTCAGCCCTGGGAGATTGGATATTCACGCCGGCACCTCCCCCAAAACGAAGGCGTTGCCCTGGGCGTGGGCCGTGTCGAAGATATCGATGTGCAGACATTCCTTCCGCCCGTCGAAGCCATCAAGGCTCAACGTGGCCAACGCGCCGTAATCATCCGCCATCGCCCGCAACGCGCCGAGCAGGATCGGACCGATTCCCGGCAAGGCCCAGCGCGCCTTCAGGCGAAAGGTGCGCTCATCCTCGGCAATCACTTCGATCTCGGGCATCTCGATATTGGGCATCGCCATGCGGCCACGTTCCGGCAATTCATCGAGCGACAGAAGAAAATCGGATAGCGTCGACCCACCGAAACGCAGCAGCCGCTTGAGCGGCGCATAGGGCGGGTGGGTGATCAGAAACGTGCCAAGATCTTCAAGCAACACATTGGGATGTTTATGCAAAAGTGTCTTGGCGGCATCGAAACACGCAAGCGTCAGCTGGTCATCATATTGCAGCATCGCTTCGAAATCCGTGAAGCGGAGCTGTGCCACGCTGCGCACCTCTTCCCAGACCTCTCGACCATAGGTCTCGACCAGAAACCCCTGGAAGGCGCGATTGATCATGCCATGCATTGGGCGGCCTGCCTCTCCTACGGACCATTGCTGGCTCGCACCCTAGAGACGAGAGGTAAATATTCCCTTGCCGTGCCGCGCAGGGCTCAGAAATCGGTCGGTGCGCCGCCCTCGGCCTTCCTGCGGGCCACGAAATCCGCCAATTC
>CAZPJO010000212.1:0-5090 GCA_964586895.1 uncultured Roseicyclus sp. | reverse complement strand
GTTCCATCGCGGAAGGTCGTCTGCGACCAGATCTGCGACAAGAGGAAGAGCGCAAGGATCAGGGCGATCCAGGCAAAGACGATGTCGCCCGGGCGCCGGTAGCGCCGGAACAGATTTTGCAGGGTTTTGACGCGCGACATGAACAGGCTCCGGTGGACGGGATGGGCCGGGCTATGCGCCCGACCCGTTCAGCTTATTCTGCCAACATCTCGCCGATACGGCCCATGCTCTCGATATCCGATTGGATCTGCTCGACGACCTCGGCTGCGGGCTGCCAATAGACCAGCGCACCGGTTTCCGCCGCCAGCGCCTGCGCGCGATCGGACATGACGGTTTCCTGCGCCACTGCAATGATCGCGTCCTGAACCTCTTGCGGGGTGTCGCGGTGCACGAACAGGCCGTTCCACAGGGCAACGTCAAGGTCGGGCGCAAGTTCGGCCACCGTGGGGGCATCGGGGGTCAGGCCAATCCGTTCGGAGCCGATGGAGGCGAGAACCGTCACATCGTCAAGGCACGGCAGGATCAGTTGCAGCGTGGTGTTGATCACATCCACGTCGCCCGAGGCCAGCGTGTTGCAATCCAGCGCGTCGAATGCCGCGTCAGAGGCATAGGAAAAGCCCATCTGATTGGCGAGGCCAAGCGTCACCTGCGTCGGCACCAGCGGCGCACCGAAATGGCCCAGCACCACGTCGTTTTCCGCAGCATGGGCCGCCAGTTCTTCCATCGTCTGATACGGCGCACTGCCCGACGTGGCGATCACGAACGGGTAGGTCAGGAAGTTGCCAAGCGGCACAAAGGGGTCGGGGTCCAGCTCGGGAATGCCAAGCTGCGGACCGACCACGGGGATGGCGATGATGAACGACCCGATGACCGAGCCGTCAGCGGGTGCATTGGCCACTTCGATCGCGCCGGGGAAGGGCCCGCCACCGCCGCCGGGGCGGTTCACGACGGCCGTTGGCACGCCGTAGGTTTCCTGGAAATCCTCGGCAATCATGCGCGTCAGGATGTCTTCCAGATCGCCGGGGGGCCAGGGCACGACGAATTCAACCGGACCTTCCGGATACTCGGCCAGCGCAGCCCCGGACATGGCGGACAATGCCAGCGCGGTTGCGGCGAGCGCCTTTGTGATTTTGACCATTTTCTTATTCTCCCTGTGTCGGTTCATATATTGAACCGATGGTTCATAAAAAGCTTGCCTTGTTAAATGCGACCTGTCAAACTTTTTTGACCGCACACCCCTTCGGACGAACATCGGAACGAGAGCGTTATGTCGGCCGCAGCGAAAACATTGGACTTGCTGTCCCATTTCTCGGACCTGCATCCCGAGATCGGGTTGTCGCAGCTTTGCCGGATGGCGGGCCGCGACAAGGCGACGACCTATCGCCACCTGCAAGACCTTGAAGCAAAAGGGTTTGTCGAACAGAATCCCGAGACAAAGGCCTATCGCTTGGGACCTGCAGTTTTGCAGCTGGCACAAGTGCGCGAACGCACAGTGCCGCGCTCTGCGGGGGTGGAGCAGCCGTTGAAGGCGCTGGCAGAGGCCACGGGCGAAACGGTGCATGTGGCGGTTCTTTCGGGCACGACGTTGTATGCGCTGGCGCAGGTGGAATCGATCCGGCACAGCACCCGCGTCCTGATCGACGTGCAGAGGTTCCCGCTCCATGCGACCGCCTCGGGCCTGTGTGCGCTGGCCTTTGGGGCGCCGGATCTGATGACGGAAGCGCAGGGCAACCTGACCCGCTTCACCCAGGCCACCGTGACAGATGCCGACACGCTTGCGGCACAGGTCGAGGCGACACGCAAGCGGGGGTTCAGCGCCTCTTTGGGCAGCTACGAGAGCGACGTGCATTCGATCTCGGCGCCCGTGTTCGATCAGACAGGCCATTTCGCGGGCAGCGTCACTGTCGCGGGTGTCGCCACGCGCATGACCGCTACGCTCACGGCCACCGCCCACGCGGCCCTCGCCCAAGCCAGCCGCGCCATTTCCCACAATTGGGGCGGCACTGTGCCCGCCAATATCGAAGCCGCCTGGGACGAGACGCTCGCCATGACGCGGGCCGACACACAGGCATTGGAGCCGACACCATGAAAGACTCGAACTTCCTCAAGGAAAACAACGCCCGCCATCTTTGGCATCCGATGACCTCGCCGCAAGACAGCCACGATCTGCCACCGCGCATCATCACCGGCTCTGAAGGCGTGCGCATCACCGATATCGACGGTCACAGCGTCGTGGACGCGGTCGGCGGCCTGTGGAATGTCAACCTGGGCTATTCCTGCCAGCCGGTGAAAGACGCCATCGCCCGGCAATTGGACGCCCTGCCGTATTACTCGACCTTCCGTGGCTCGACCAACGATGCCGCCATCGAATTGGCCTACGAGCTTGGCGAATTCTTCGCCCCCGACGGGCTGAGCCGCGCGTTTTTCACCTCGGGCGGGTCGGATTCCGTGGAAACCGCCCTCCGCCTTGCCCGGCAATACCACAAATTGCGCGGAGAGCCGGGGCGCGTGAAATTCCTGTCCCTGAAAAAGGGCTATCACGGCACCCATACGGGCGGCGCATCGGTCAACGGGAACGCCAATTTCCGCACCGCTTACGAGCCGCTTTTGCCCGGCTGCTACCACATCCCCGCGCCCTACACCTATCGCAACCCGTTCAACGAATCCGACCCGGCCACGCTCGCACAACTCTGCGCCGCAGCGCTTGAAGACGAGATCGCGTTTCAGGGGCCTGCCACCATCGCCGCGATGATCATGGAGCCGATCCTGGGCGCTGGTGGTGTGATCGTGCCGCATGAAACCTTTGTCCCGATGGTGCGCGAGATCTGCGACCGCCATGGCATCCTTCTGATCCATGATGAGGTCATCACCGCCTACGGACGCACCGGCGCATGGTCGGGCGCGCGGCTCTGGAATGTGCAGCCCGACATGATGTGCACCGCCAAGGCAATCACCAACGGCTATTTCCCCTTCGGCGCCGTAATGATGGGCGACAAGATGGTCGACGCGTTCGAGAACAACGCCTCCGCAAAGATTGGCCATGGATATACTTATTCCGGCCATCCGGTTGGGGCTGCGGCAGCGCTGGCGTGCCTTGCCGAAACAAAGCGGCTGAATGTGATCGAAAACGCCGCTGCACGGGGCACCCAGCTTTATGAAGGCTGCCTTGCCCTGCAACAGAAATACGATGTGATCGGCGATGTGCGTGGCGGGCGCGGATTGATGACCGGCATCGAAATGGTCAGCGACCGCGCCACCAAGACCCCCGCCCCCGAATACGGGGCAAAGGTGCAGGAAGCGGCCTACGCCGCCGGGGCGATGATCCGGGTCTCGGGCCCCAACATCCTGATGTCGCCTGCCCTGATCCTGACGGAGGCGGATGTCGACACGATCCTTTCGGCGCTCGACGCGGGCTTCGCGGTGCTATGAGTGGGGATTATGTCGCGCTTCTGGGCACCAAGGGTGGGCCCGCGATCCGGCCCGGCTCCTCCATGCCGACCTCTGCGCTTTACTGTCTTGGCGGCAAGCAGATCGTCGTCGATTGCGGCCTGGGCGTCACCCGGGGTCTCGTCGATCAGGGGATGCAGCTCAAGGACCTGTCGCTGATCTTCATCAGCCATCTGCATTCCGACCATTATCTGGAACTGGGCGCGCTTCTGCACACCGCATGGACGGCGGGCCTCAAGACCCCGGTCGAGGTCTATGGGCCCGACGGTTTACAGTCGTATTGGGCCAATTTCCTCGCCGCGATGCAGGCCGATATCGACCTGCGGATCGCCGATGAGGGGCGGCCTGATCTGCGCGATCTGGTCACAATCCACACGATGGACGCGGGCAACGTGATGCACCGGGACGGCCTTACCGTATCGGCCATGCGCACGCGGCATCCGCCGCTGATCGACGCCTTCGCGCTGTCGTTTCGCACGGCGCAGACCCATGTCGTTTTCTCCGGCGATACCGCGCCCCTGCCCGCGCTGGAAGATTTCGCGCGCGGCGCCGATCTTCTTATACACGAAGCCATGCTCGCCGACGCCCTACCGGCCCTGATGGAACGGATCGGCAATGGTTCGGACAAGCTGATGGCCCATTGGCACCGCTCCCACACCTACGCCCATGACGCCGCGCTTGCCGCCGCGCGCGCGGGCGTCAAACACCTGGCTCTGTCGCATCTGATCCCGTCCGATGACCCCGCCTACGGGCCCGCCGATTGGCACGCGGCGGTGCAGGGCCATTGGGATGGCCCGCTGACGATCGGGCATGACGGCGTGCGCATCGACCTCTGAGGCGCGCGGCCGATCGCGCTGGACCCGCGCGCGCATACTTGCCACCAATGGGCGATGGAACACCAAGAAGAACCCATTGTCTGGATCCCCCTGCCCGATAGCACCCGTCTGGCCGCCCGCATCTGGCGGCCCGACATCGACGCGCCCGTCCCCGCGATCCTCGAATACCTCCCCTACCGCCGCCGCGACGTGACCGCCCCGCGCGATGAGGCCACATATCCCGCCCTTGCCGCGCACGGGTTCGCGGGCGTTCGCGTTGACCTGCGCGGTACCGGCGACAGCGGCGGGCATTTCGATGATGAATATTCCGAAACCGAGCTCTCCGACGCCGAGGCCGTGATCGCCTGGATCGCGGCACAGCCCTGGTGCTCGGGCCAAGTCGGCATGATGGGGATCAGTTGGGGTGGGTTCAATGCGTTGCAGCTGGCCGCTCGCAGGCCCCCGGCGCTCAAGGCCGTGATCTCCATCGCGTCCACCGTTGATCGCTTCGCCGACGACATCCACACCAAGGGCGGTGCGCAGATGGGGACCAACCTCTATTGGGCCACGCAGATGCTCGGCCGCGCCGCCGTGCCGCCCGATGCCGCCGTCGTGGGGGCCGATTGGCGCACAATCTGGCTCGACCGGCTGCGCAATATGGAGCCGCTCGCGCACCGATGGATCGCCCACCAACGCCGCGATGCCTATTGGCGGCATGGCTCGATTTGCGAGGATTTCACTGCGGTCGAGGCCCCCGCCCTCCTGATCGCCGGGTGGGCCGATGGCTACCGCAACACCCCATGGAAGGCGCGCGACGGGCTGGGGGAC
>CAZPJO010000211.1:445-5119 GCA_964586895.1 uncultured Roseicyclus sp. | reverse complement strand
GCTCAGACGAGGATGGCATCGGCTGGCCTGTCCGCGTTGCTGCTGACGACTGAACCCGAGGTGCGCTATTACACCGGCTTTCTGACCCGCTTTTGTGAAAGCCCGACGCGGCCGTGGTTCGTTGTGCTGCCCGCGCAAGGCACGCCCATCGCGGTCATCCCCTCCATCGGGGCGCATCTTATGGGGCAGACGTGGCTCAGGGACATCCGCACGTGGCAATCGCCGGACTATGAAGACGACGGTATCGGCCTACTGGCCGACACGCTGCGCGAGGTCACGCCAAAGGAGGGCCGCATCGGTCTGGCCGACGCGCTGGAAAGCCATGTGCGCATGCCCCGCGCCGACCTGTCTGCGCTTGAAGCAATGCTTGGCCCGCGCCAATTGGTCAGCGATGCCCAGATCACGCGCCGCCTGCGCCTGATCAAGTCAGAGGCAGAGATCACCAAGATACGCACCGCCGCCCGCATCGCTGATCGCGCCTTTGACCGGGTGCCCGAGATTGCGCGCCAAGGCACCCCGCTCAGTCAGGTGTTCCGCGCGTTTCAGGGGCTGTGCCTTGCCGAAGGGGCCGATTGGGTGCCCTATCTGGCCGGAGCTTCGGAGCGCGGCGGCTATGGCGATGTGATCTCTCCGGCGTCGGATGCGCCTTTGACGGGCGGCGATGTCCTGATGCTGGACACCGGCCTTGTGCATGATGGCTATTTCTGTGACTTCGACCGGAATTTCAGCGTTGGACCGCCGGGCACAGATGTGCAGGACGCCCACACGCGCCTGATCGACGCAACGCACGCCGCCTTTGACATGGCGCGTCCGGGCAAACGGATTGCCGATCTGTTTCATGCCATGACCCAAGTCGCCAACCCGTCCGGCAACGTGATGGAGGCAGGGCGTCTGGGCCACGGGCTGGGCATGCAACTGACCGAATGGCCCTCGATCATTCCGGCGGACACCACGCCGCTGGAACCGGGGATGGTCCTGACGCTGGAACCTTCGGTCAGCCTGCCGGGTGGCAAAATCATGGTGCACGAAGAAAACATCGTGATCCGTGACGACGGGGCCGCATGGCTGTCGACCCCCCAAGCCCCATCCATCCGGGTGCTGGAATGAGCGCGCGCTATGACCTTGATACCCACCGCCCCGTGCAGGTGGGTATCATCGCGCTGCAGGCCGATGAGACGATGGAACAGGATATGCGCCGCCTGCTGCCCACAGACCTTGAATATATGGTCAGCCGGGTGCCGTCGGGCACATCCGTCACCCCCGACACGCTGCGCGAGATGGCACATAACCTGACGGGGGCCGCAACCCTGTTGCCGCGCGGGGCAAACATGGCCTGCGTGGCCTATGGCTGCACGTCGGGCACTGCGGAAATCGGGGCGGACAAGATCGCGCAATTGGTGAAGGCGGGTGTGGCCACGCACCATGTCACCGATCCGGTCACGGCCCTGATTGCTGCCTGTCGCCATCTTGGCGTGACGCGGCTTGGCTTGCTCAGCCCCTATATGGCGTCGGTGTCGGACCGGTTGCGCGCGGTGCTCGCAGCATCAGACATCCATGTCGCGGCCTTTGCCAGCTTTGATGAACCGGTCGAAGAACGGGTCGTGCGGATCGCACCCCACTCGGTCGTGGAGGCGGCCACCGCGCTGGGTCAAGACGCGAACGTGGACGCGCTGTTCCTGTCCTGCACCAACCTGCGCACGCTTGATGTGATCGCCGAGATCGAGGCCGAGACGGGGCTTGCGGTGATGTCGAGCAACCTTGTGCTGGCGTGGGACATGTTGCGTCATGCGGGCCTGACGGGGGCAGAGGGCGCGCCAGGCCGGTTATGGGGCAGTCACGATTAACGACCGCGCGGGGCGGCGCGATGGTGCCGCCGCCGGTGCGTGGGGATACGAGGATAAAGGAACACGACATGCGCGCCGCGCTTATCAGAGAATTCAATGCGGACCTGTCCGTCGAGACGGTCGAAGATCCCGTTTGCCCCGAGAATGGTGTGGTCCTTGAAGTCGCGGCCTGCGGCGTGTGCCGGTCGGATTTCCACGGCTGGGTGGGGGAGCATCCCAAGGTCGGGCCGGGGTCGATCCTGGGCCATGAATATTGCGGCAATGTGGTCGCGGCGGGCCCGAAGGCCAAACATGCGGTGGGCGCGCGACTGATCGCGCCGTTCATCCTGGCGTGTGGGGCGTGCCCGGCTTGCGCCACCGGTGTGTCGAACACCTGCGCCAATCAGATCACACCGGGCTTCGGCACGCCGGGGGCCTATGCGCAATATGTTGCGGTGCCGTTCGACCATAACCTTGTGGCCCTGCCCGAGAGCATGTCACCGGCGCTTGCGGCGGGGCTTGGGTGCCGGGTGACGACCGCTTGGCACGCGCTCACGGACCGCGCGCAGGTGCGGGCGGGCGAATGGGTCGCGGTTCATGGCACCGGCGGGGTCGGCCTTGCCACGCTCCTTCTGGCGCGGGCGCTTGGGGCGCGGGTGGTGGCCGTCGATGTGGTTGATGAAAAGCTGGATCATGCCAAGGCGCATGGGGCCGAGGCCGTGGTGAACGCGGCCAAGGACGATGCGGCGCACGCGATCCGCGACCTCACCGGCGGCGGCGCGCATGTGTCGATCGAGGCGCTTGGGATCGGGCCGACGACGAATGCGTCGCTGGACTGCCTGCGCATCCTTGGCCGTCATGTGCAGGTCGGGATGCCCGCCGGCAGCGGTATGATGGAGGTCAATATGCGCGCGGTCTATGCCAAGCAATTGTCGGTCTTCGGCACCCGCGGCATGCCCGCGTGGAAATACCCCAGCCTGCTGGAGATGATCGACCGCGGCGCCGTGGACATCACCCCGATGCTGGCGCGCGAGGTGCCGCTTTCGGGTGCAAGTGCGGAATTGCACGCAATGCACGGGCCGACCGCGCCCGGCACGGCGGTGATCACCGATTTCGCGGGTTAGTCGAGGTTGAAGCCGATGGAACGGATATAGGCCCCGAAATCCGCGCGCTCGGGGCGGCTGTATTGGCGGATCTTGTCCTGTGACCAGGTGTAGGGATCGGCGGTGCCGAAGCTCTGCTCGAAGCGTTGGGTGGCGTAGGGCTGCGTGGCGGCGCGGTCGGCGTCGTAGGCAGACAGCGCCTTCGGCAGGGCGGCCTCGGAATAGCGATTGGTGTGAACGGTTGCGGCCAGCGGCAGGCGCTTGGCGATTTGCGGGCGCGCTTCGGGCCAGCCCACGGCAAGGCCTGCGAAGGGAAAGACGTGATCCGGCAGCGCCAGAAGCTCGGCCACCACGCGCGCCTCGTTGCGCATTGCGCTGATCGGGCACGTCCCAAGGCCCACGGCATCGGCGGCGGCGGTGAACGCGCCAAGTGCGATGGCTGCGTCGCAGGCGGCGTTGAACATAGCATCGAAATGGTCGTTCGCAAAAGGCACGTCGGCCTGTTCATGCAGCAGCCGTTGACGGCGGTTGTTGCCGCAAAAGACCAGGAGAACCGGCGCGTCGGCGACCCAGAGCTGCCCCCCGACAAGATCGGCCAACCGGGTGCGAAGACCATTGTCGTCGATCACGATGATGTCGCGCTGCTGCAAATCGCTTTTGGTCGGCGCGGACATGGCAATCGCGCAAAGCGTGTCGAGAAGCGCGCGTGGCACGGCCCGATCCGTGAAGCGGCGACACGATCCGCGCGCCGCCATTGTGGCCAGCGCGGGCGCATCTGTGGCCTCGGCCGCAGCGTTTGGAGCATCCAGAAACCGTGCCTCCAATGCCGCCTGAAGGGGCGTTTTGTTAGCGTTGCTTACAGTTTCTGTCACAACATTTCCCATTCATAAAGTCGGGGTATCGGTGTAACTTGACGATACGCCAAGCCGGAGAGCGGAGCCAAGATGCCAAGCGACGTGTTGAACGTTACGATTGATCGCGCCGATGGGGCGCAGAGCTATGACGTGCCGGCCTATGACAACCAGACCGTCCTTGATGTGGTGAGTTGGGTGCAACAGAACGTGGACCCGACGCTCAGCTATCGGTTCGCGTGCCGGGTTGGCATGTGCGGGTCATGCGCGATGATTGTCAACGGGGTGCCGCGCTGGACCTGCCGAACCCATGTGTCGAAGGTCATGGATGGCGATGCAATCCACATCGGACCGCTGCGAAATCTGCCCGTTATCAAGGATCTCGCCGTCGACATGGACCCTTTTTTCGACAAGTGGGTCGCGGCCGAAGGCGTGCACCATGGTGGCCTGACGCGGGATGATCCGATTGCCCCGGTCGCCGAGGACAGCGCCGCGCGGGTGGAGGCGAATGCAGGCATCGAATGCATCAATTGCTCGGTCTGCTACGCGGCCTGCGATACGGTTGCGGGCAATGCGGATTACCTCGGCCCGGCTGCGTTACAGCGGGCGTGGACCCTGTTGAACGACGCCAAGGACGAGGGGCGCGTGGCGATCCTTGATGCGGTCAGCGGCTCGGGCGGGTGCCACAATTGCCATTCGATGGGGTCGTGCACCGCGTATTGCCCGAACGATTTGGACCCAATGTCGGCCATCGCGGGGCTGAAGCGCGAGACGGCGAAGACCTTCTTCCGCAGGGGGCGTTAGATGCTGGGGCTACGACTATATATGGCGCAACGCATCACGGCGCTTTTGATGGGGCCGTTCGTGCTCGGTCATATCGCGGTGATGATCTATGCG
>CAZPJO010000211.1:0-435 GCA_964586895.1 uncultured Roseicyclus sp. | reverse complement strand
ACGGCCGAGGAAATCCTCGGGCGAACGCAGGGCTCGGTCCTTTGGTTCGCGTTCTACGGGCTTTTTGTCGTCGCCGTTTCGATCCACGGCGCGATCGGGCTGCGCGTCATCGCGCATGAATGGGGCGGGCTGAAGGGCGCGGTGCTGGACATCGTTATGTGGGCCATCGGCTTGGCCCTGTTTGCGCTTGGGGCACGCGCCGTGTGGGCCGTGACATTTGCAGGAGTGGGCGCATGAAGGCCCCGGCGCGCGCGCATCCGCTTTGGGTGGCCTACATCGTGCACCGGCTGTCGGGCCTTGCGCTGGCGCTGTTCCTGCCGCTGCATTTCTGGGTGCTTGCGATGGCGGTGAGCGACCCCGGTGGCTTGAACGGGTTTCTGGCCATGACGGAGGCGACATTGGTCAAGCTGGCCGAGTTCGGGTTGGTGTTCCTTC
>CAZPJO010000210.1:0-5124 GCA_964586895.1 uncultured Roseicyclus sp. | reverse complement strand
GCGAGTCAACCATCTAATCTCCGTAAAATCGCGACTTGAAATCAAACTGGTCGAAAGAGAAACCGGCAAGATCATTGCGTCAGACCGTCAAACTTCACTCGCTGTCGATCTCGCCGAAAACATCGCCGGCAAACAGGCGCTGCAAAACGCAGCTGCTGACATCGCGGAAAGAATGCTTGATGAAATGGCGTCCGCAAAATGAAATGTCATATTTTGTTTTCCATGTGCTTGCTTTTAACAATCTTGCCCGGAACCTACGATCCAAACTTTGTATTCGGGCAAGAGGTTGACGGTCAGAGTAAGAACGCGCCGGAACTGCGAGAGATTTTCAACCTTGAGAAAACGATCTTTGATCCTGTGATTGAAGAATCTGAATTGATGGGCTTACTGGAATCACTGACAGCACGAAAACAGCCGCGCCGAATGAAACTCATCGCGGATGAGTTGGCTAAGAAAGGGCAGGGATTCCAAAACGAAATCGACGCGTTCGCCGATCGCTCCAAGAATATCGAAATCCGTGAAATTTGCGCTGATCTGATCGTCAAACTGAACACGGATTGGAGGGAAACAGCCAACGGAAAAAAGTGGCTTTCGCTGGTCAGTCAAAACAAGACGAAGAAAGAGATCTTCTCATCGGCATGGAAACGCCTTGAAGTTAACCCGCTAGACATTCCTGCCACCCGCATCGTGCTCGCAGCGGATCCGCAAGATGCTTGGCAATGGATTGCTGATATCAGAAGAGCAAGCTCCCGAGGGACAGCTGTTCCACGGATGGTTGAGCACAATCGAACCAGCTACTTGCTGCTACGAATCCGAGAGCTTGGAGCGGATGAGTTGGCGGTTAGAAACTTGCCCGGACGTGACGTCCAACCGGACATATTGAGAACCGTCTTTCCTGAAACCGGCATCAAAGGTTACGCGGCGAGGCGTGTAGGTCATGTGTACCTCGATCGCTTTGAACCTGAAATGCAAAAAACATTCCATGGAGCTCAGAATGGTGCACTCAGCATGTTCACGTTTAAACAGTTTTATCACTTTTATCCAAAACAGCATATCGTCTATCAAAATTCGGGTTTCGCCGAACTGGTTTTCGATCAGCGTCACACATTTGGACCATTCTCAGAAACAAGTTTTGACGCGCGTATTAGAGACCAACATCGACGCGTAAAAGAAACCACTTTGAAACTTTCTGGTGCCGCCCTGATCAAAAGCGTTTCTTTTACTGAAGCGAGACCAGCAAAACTAAATTTCCCGGTTCCCTTTGTTCCCCACGTCGCTGTCGTTCTTGAAGACAATCCGGCGGTTTTACCGCGTGGCGAACCGAACCGATCGGGAACTTTCCCGTGGTGGTGGGAGAGCTATCTTTCGATAAACGTGGGAGAGAAACTTCGGTTTTCAGATCGCGGCCCGTCTGATGTTGCACCTGCTGAATCTTCGGACGGGACTCCGGATGGACTCGCCCCAACAGGCCGACCATCGAAAGCGAAAGCGGCAAAGAAAGACGCGCCCTCATTTGTGGTTCTTAGTCCAAAGTTAAAACGATACTCGGGGAAAGAACGAGTCAAAGCAGAACTTGCCTGCGATCGATTTAGCGAAGAGCTTCAAAACCAGAGCGTCCAACTGGTTGATCGACAGCGGCTAAGCGAAATCATGAGTGAGCGTCAGCGCCTCAAGTCACGTCCCGCAATGACCAGCTATGACATGATGGTTCGGTTGACCGTAACCAACAATCGACGCGACGCCTTTGCCGAGCTGGCCTTCGTGGATCTGTCGACGGGTTCGATTGTTGATCAAGCCAAGTTGCCATGGCCAATCCCGGAGGAGTCTATTTCACACATCAGGCACACGATCAAGCAGTCGATCAAAACGGTCAGACAGCACCGTGCCGCGAAGATGAAAGTCAGGCTTTTGCTAGGGCAGTCTCCTGCGGATATTCGCATGCGTACGTTGGCGGATCAAGTCGATCAGTCATTGCGTAATTCAATCCGCACGGAGGGTTCGTTACAACTGATTGAATATTTCGAAGCTAATTCCGCAGCGGAGGAATCATTTCTCTTGTTTGCTGGTTTGAGCAAAGCTCCCGGCGAACGAGAGTTCCAACCTGAGTCCGACGTGACGGTAGAGGTCAATTTACTGGACAACAAAACAGTTGGACAAACTTTCGAAGATTCAAAGATCGGTTTGCAAATCTGCCTTCAACCCGAAGACGCGCTCGAGAGCACCAAAGTCTTCGAAGATACCGTAGGGAACCTTGAATCAAAACTGATCCCGACTGCGACTCGTTGGCTAAAAAAGACTTTAAAGTCAGGCAAAGTTGACGTTGGCGATGCCAAATCCGACTCAACGTCGCGCCGCAAAGCACAAGCGAAACGCGAACTGAAATCAATCAGCTTGATGCACCCGAAAGACCAAGCGTTGCTACGGGAGCAGAAGGCTCTCGCTGCTTTGAAGTTGGACCCGGAGTCTGTCGAAGCGAAATTTGAGTTGGTCACGTCACGCGGCAGTTTTTTCTGGCATGCCGGTCGTGACCCGCGAATTCCTTCAGTCTACGTCAAAGCTGTCGGACGAATTGTGGACTTCCATGAAGACCTATTCGACTTACCGGGGCGATCGATTGAGTATCGCGATGCCGTCTACCGTGCAGCGTTGCAGAGCGACAAACGGGAATTAAAAAACGTCGATGTCGGAAACATTGACATGGAACGATTTTACGAAATTGTGCAGATCGTCGCAGAGCGAGACGTCTTGGGACCATTGGGATACTCGTCGATGTACACGATCAATATGCTTAAAGATTCGACCGAATCGCTTGCCAAATCGGAAAGCAAGAAGGCCAACATGCGGAAGCGGACGCTTGCCATGATTGCACAGCTTCCACGTTTGGACCGTGAGCGAAAGGAGATCTATCAGAGCTTCGACGATTTGACGAGCCACGAAGCGAGACTCACTTCTGGTAAACTTAGGGCTCGAATTAAGGGAACTAGAAGAGCATTTTTAATCATGTGTGCAGCACTGCAAATGAAAGAACCGTTCGATGAACTGCTGCCAGTCGTTGTTGAGGACATTGGGCCCGAACACGACATTTCTTTCACCGTCTTGCGTAGAGAAATCGATGCGATACAAGACAAGAAACGATTTGCGGATTTCGACAGGCTCGCCGCTGCCGCAAAAGCAAAACGCGACCAAGCCAAAAAAGGAAAGCCAAAACGAAAGGAAAAAAGTATTCAGGAGATAATGAATAGCGCCCGCTTCCCTGGCCCGTCCAAGTCCACTTTCAAACCATTTTGGACATGGCCGACGATTGACATCTACCAAGGCACGAAACCAAAACGCTTGAAGCCAAAAACGATTGAAGTTTCGTTTCCCAGTCGGCTTGGCGACGCTTCGATCTGTCCGCTGGCTCTAACGAAATCACGGCTCTACTTCCTTGCCAGCCACGCGCAAAAACTTGGATTCGGCACGATCAACATTAAACACGGGGACGGATTATCGGCAAGCAAACTAAAAGCCATTGGATTCATTCCTGTCGACGCAAAAGGAAATCCAACTGGGGCGGCTGAGCTTCTCGATCTGCATGCTGACATGATACCGCTTAGGATCGTGGCGTTGGCTGCATCTGAAAGGCACGTTCTCGTTGGAACGCATGGAGCCTATCGCACGAAGAATCATGGACTCTACCTACTGGACCTGCAAACCAATAAGTGGAAATACATCGGTGTCGCGAATGGATTGCCCGTTCAAAGGATCACAGGCATGAGGAGCCTTTCGCGTGGCCGCGTATTGTGTTCAGGCAGCACTCGGCATCCTGAAAGCCGGTCAAGCGATACTTGGTTTGTTTTTGACTTCAACACCCTACAGATCTCTGACTACTTGCAGTCTTCAGAATGGCTCGGTGAAAACGGGACAAAGTTCCGAAGCCACCTTCTTTGCGTTTGGGAAAACAAAAAAGGCGTTCATGCATTTTCGTCGGGTCAAATTTGGGAAAATTTGCTCTCCGCCAAACCCCAATCTTTTCCACCGCTTGTAAGAGAATCAGATTTTCCTGACGATCACGCTATCCGAAGCACTTTCTCTGCTTGCCTGTTCGGAGACAGCATGTACTGCAACGGAGCACAAGGTTTGTTTAAGATTGGACCTAACTTCGAGGTCACGAAAAATTGGCAAATCAACATACCGAGAAGGTATAGACTCCATGGCGACATTCCCGGGTTTGGAACGCCACCTGAGTCATCCTACAAACCTTCGCCCCTCGCTGCGAAAGGTTATAAGGCTCGATCTGCCATGCCGGCGGAAACGCCGATGCTCGAGCAGAGCTACCTTTTTCCATGCGGTAAATTACTGCTGCTGGTTCCAAATAACGATCGGAAGATCCTCGGCTACGATCCCAAAAAAGATTGTTGGTATGGACCCATTAAAACGCAACGCAATTGCTACGCGTTGTCGGAAGGAAAAACAGTCTGGTTAGGTGGTTCCACACTACGAAAAGTCGCCGCTGAAGATGTTATTGAGGCAGCGGAAGCAAGCGATCGAGTCATTACTGGAGATGAGTTCACCAAACGAAGAAGAGACATGATTAATTCGCTGCCGAAACTCGATCGTGCCAAAGTCGCGTTTTCCGAAAGCGATTTTGCAACATCGCAATCGCTGCTTGATGAGGTACTTGATTCGGAACCGGGAAATTTCGAAGGGTTGCTGCTGTCTGCTTTCCTCAACGACACATTCGGACGAAAAAACTTCACGGAGGCAGTTAAGGCTTATCGCAAGGCTCAAAAAATCGCCCCAACGACAACCGCACAGCTTAAAGTTGCCAAACGGATTTTGAACATGCATCTGGAAGCCCGAAATCTCGACGAAGCTGCCAAACAGGCAAAACAAATCATCAAGGACTTCCCCAACTTGGAAAGAATCCGTCGGCAAGAACTGGAATCAATCATAGACGGTTTCTGAATCGGACAAATCAGGATGCCCGTGAGTACGTCGTAAACCAATGAGACGACACTCTATGGCAGTTTTAGCAGCTTTGGTAAGATGTCGATTCCAGAACACCAAAACACCCTCTACATAATCCAATGCTCGACCGCAAATTCATCTTCGAAAACATCGATGCCGTTAAAGAGAACTGCG
>CAZPJO010000209.1:2783-5125 GCA_964586895.1 uncultured Roseicyclus sp. | reverse complement strand
GGGTCCGATCCGCTTATTACGAGCGCGTTTATGTCCATAGTCCCCGAAGGGACACGATACATATACGCAGCACGCGGCGGTGTTTCAACTGCTGCCGGACAGGTCGGGGGACGCGTCGGGCGCGCCGGGGGGCATGCCTTGCGCTTCGAGAAGCGCGCGCACGGTGCCGATGCGGGTCGCCTCGGCCATGCGGGTCATCACCTCGGCCAGACGCCCGTCGATGCCCGACGGGATGTCCGCGGCCTCGGCCATGCGCCATCGGAACAACCGCCAAAGCGCGGCCTTGAGGGCATTGCCCAGGATATCACTGCTCATTTCATTGGTGATGATGGTGATCGAGGTGGAGCGGATCGTGTAATTCGTCTCCAGGTCGATCACCTTCGCGGCGTTCACCTGCCGCTCCAGCGCGACGATATAGGCGTTGGCCTCGACCGAGAGGGGGCGGTCGCCCTCGATCTCGGCGGCGACGTTGATCAGGGCGAAGGCGAGATCGATATCGCGCTGCTTGTTCTCGAGCCTGAGCGGTGAGACGATTGTCCCGACGCCCGAGCGGACCTCCACCAGCCGTTCATAGGCCAGCCGTTGCAGGGCCTGGCGGACCGGGGTGCGAGAGACGCCGAACTCCTGCGCCAGCGCCTGCTCATGGAGCAGCGGGCTTTGGGTGGGCGGCTCAAGGCAGATGCGCTTGCGCAGGGAATTGGCGATGGTGTCGGCGTTGTGTTTGGCCATGTCGGTGTCCGCTAACCTGTGTTTGCAATGGCTTCGTGCAGTGTATATCTGTATACAGCACCACTTGAAAGCCATTCCGATGACAGTTGAAGACGGCCCCGACGCCGCGCGTTCCGCTCCTTTGCCGGGGTCCATCCGCGCCGCCATCCCGCATCCTGCGGGCGGGCGGATCGTGATGTCGGGGTTTCCGGGCCTTGAGATGGCGATCGACGGCACGGCGGTGTTCGACCCCGCGATGGCGCGCGAAACCCTGCTTGGGATGCGCGCACTGGGGGCTGAGACATTGGTCGTGTTGATCGAGGCCAATGAATTGGACGACGCGTTCCTGTCGGGCCTGCGCGAAATTGCGGGCGAGGTGGGCCTTGCGATATCGCATTTCCCGATCGTGGATTACGCCGCGCCCACGCGGGCCGACACGCAGGCATGGGCCGCGGCGGCGGAGCAGCGCGCGCAGGTGTTCGCCCAAGGCGGAGCGCTGGCGCTTGCGTGCCAATACGGGGCCGGGCGCAGCGGGACGATGGCGGCACGGTGCCTGATCGAGGCGGGGCTGAGCCCGGAGGCGGCGATTGCGCAGGTGCGGGCGCATTTTTCAGAAGCCATCGAAAGCGATGTGCAGGAAGACTGGCTGATGTCGATGATGTGACGTTGCGTCATTTGACCGATTGCGGCGGTTTTTTAGGCAGTTCGCCGTGTTGCAGACTTGTATACCAGGTAAGATACATGTATACAGGCTAACGGAAGCGAGGCGATTGAAGCGTGCCCGGAGCGATCCGGAGATCCCTTCGCAACCCCTACCTTTGCGGCCGTTGCCCACTTACCCGTGTCGTGGCAACGGCTGCAAAGGTCACAAATGCTAAGGCAACGAATATAAGCCCCCGAACATAGGGTGGCGCGGTCGAAAGGCCCCCTGAAACGCGGCAAGCTCACCCTCTGCCGCGTTTTTCTTTGGGTTTGGCGCAATGTGGACGGGAAAGAGCGCGCATAGAAAAACGCGCCCGGAGAGGCGGGCGCGTTTTGGTTTTGTGAGGGTTGCTTTGGCGGGTGAGGCGGGATCAGAACCCGGCTTTAATCCGCTCGAACGCTTCGGCCTGCCGCTCGCGTTGATCGTTGGAGATCGGCAGTTGTGCCAGGACCGGCACGGTAACTTCGCCCAGTCCGGCGGCCTCCATCGCGTCCGCGCCAAGTGCCTGCAGGGCGGCGTCATTTGCGGAGCCGAAGCCATTGTCCAGAAGCGGCCCGGCGGAGGCATCGCTCAGCACGGCGTTGACGTAATCATAGGCCAACGCCTCGTCGGCGGTGCCGTCGATCATGTTGACGTAGCCGCAAAGCCAGACGGACGTGCCCTCAGACGTGTTGCGCGCGAAGCCCACGTTGAAGCCTTCGTCGGCCATGGCGACGGGCACTTCGTTCCAGACCCAGGCGGCGAGGACTTCGCCGGATCCGATCAACTGGCTGATCTCGGCGGGGTCGGTCCAGTAGGTGCGCAGGTTCTGGTGGATGGCGCGCAGCCAATCGGTGGCGGCGTCGAATTCCGCGTCCGTGGCATCGGCCCAATCGGTCACGCCGGTGGCGAGGTAGGCGAGTGCGTAGGCATCATCGACATTGTCGGGGAT
>CAZPJO010000209.1:0-2773 GCA_964586895.1 uncultured Roseicyclus sp. | reverse complement strand
ACGCCCGGCGTATTCGGGGTTGGTGAAGATGTCGAGCGAGGTGACATCATCGGCGGAAAGCTCATCGGCATTGTAGGCGATGGCCGTTGAGCCGTAATCCGTCGGCAGAAAAAACAGCTCTTCCGAGCCTGCGAGCACGTCCTGGCCCACGAGATCGGCGTTGAGGGTCTCGAACGAAGCGATCTGTTCGGGGTTCCAGGCCTCGATGATGCCGGAGGCTTGCCAGCGCGGGACGGAGCCTGCGCAGATGTGGGTGACGTCGGATTGGAAGCCCGCGAGCAGGCGTTGGAAGGCCTCGTCCTCGTCGCCGAAGAACACGAATTCGGGCGCGCCGTGGGCGTCGATGAAGGGCTGATGGAAATCGGGGTTCTCAAAGCCGGAATAATCGAAAACGGTCAGCTCTTGGGCGGTGGCGGCCCCGGTGAGGGCAAGGGTCGCGGCGGAGGCGAGCAGCGTGGTTCTGGTCATGTTTTATGGGTCCCTGTTGGCGTCTTGGAGTGATCGGACTGCGAGAGAATTTAAGGCGGGCGGGCGCGGGCGTCCAGCGGATTTGAAGGCGGGCGTGCACGCGTGCACATAGGGGTTAAGTATATGATCGATAGACAAAAAGCGAATTTCGTTAACGTTCGCTTAACCACGATCCGGCCCATGGCGCTTGACGCCGCACGCATGCTGTCCAAGCTGCGCACACCATGAAGGAGCCGCGCAATGGCAGATCGCATCACCGGACCGGGCCTGTTTTTCGGCGCAATTGGCGATTTGATCGCGCATCCCGGTGCGACCCTGCGGATCGCGGCGGTTCCGCTGGCGGTGTTCCTGGCCATCGAGGCGCGGTCGGCGCGGGCCTATGTGCAATGGTGGATCGAAGGCGTGTCCTACACGCCGCCCCCAGAGGTCGGGTCGACGATCGCCTTCTACGTTCTGGTAGGCGTTCTGGCGGTCGGTTGGCACCGGGTGATGATCCTGGGCCAGCCGCCCGCGATCATTTTCCCGCTGTCACGTTTGGGCATCCTGTTTCGCTACACGATTGGCTGGATCGTGATCGGGATTATCGTGGGGCTGGCCGTGGTCGTGTTGATCGGGGTGCCGGCTTTTTTGCTGGGGAGTTTGGCCAACCCGGATTTCGGGGTTCTGATGGTCGAGATTTTCGCCCCGACCGGGACGGTCGCCGCCGCAGACATCACGGGTTTGTCGCTTGTGATGGCGGGCGGATGCGTGGGGCTGGGGATGTATGCCTACCTTTACGGGATATTCCGTTGCAGCATGGGCCTTCCGGCGGTTGCAGTGGACGCCGAAGAGCGGCTGGGTCTGCGGGCGTCGTGGGCAAGGACGCGGATCCTTGCGCGGCCCATCGCGGGCGTGGCGGGTTTTGCGATGGTGGCGTTGGTGGTGATGCTTGGGGGGCATTACCTGATCTATTGGGCCCCGTTGGAGGAGGGCGTTACGTTTCAGGTGGAGTTTCTGCGCCGGATCATGGCGGCGGTGCTTGATACGTTGAACACGTTGATCGGGGCGGCGATCCTGACGCGGATATATCGGGCGACGCAGGCAGAGTTTCGCGCGCCACCGCCGGTTTGACCCGGCGGCGCGGCGTGGCATGTTGCGCCCATGACATCCGAGCCACGCGTCACCGCGACATCGCTTTTCTTCGGTGCTTTGCGCGATCTTTCGAGCAACTTCGGCGCGGTCCTGCGCATCGGGGGCATTTGGTTTGCGATCTATCTGGCGGTGAACGCCTTGGCCGGGCAGCGCTATGCGCATTGGGTGATCTACGATGTGGACCGGACGTCTAGCGCACCAAGCGAATGGTATCTTTGGGTCGTGTTTTTGGGGATGCTTGGCATCGTCGCATCATCCTGGCACCGGTTCATTCACCTGGGAGAGGCACCGCGTGCTATTCCGCGAATGCGGTTGGTGATTATCTTGAAATACATGCTGGGATGGGTCGGCATGGGCATCGTGATCGGAGCCATTGTGCTGATCGCGGTGGTTTTGCCGGGTTTGTATCTGGGCAATTTGGTCGATCAGGTTCCATCCGCAGTTTCGAGCGGTGTGATAATCGCCATGCAAACCTTTCGCGTGCAAATCGCAGACCTGTCCTTTGCCTTTCTTGCAGTGGCCGCCGGTGTGATTGGCGTTGTTGCGTTCCTTGTCCCGTTTGTCTTGTTTCGCCTGGGAGTCGGGCTTCCCTCGATCGCCATCCTGGACGGGCAGGGGATTGGTCTGCGTGCGTCGTGGCGTGCGACGGCGCGGTTGGGACGCCCCGTTTTTTGGGCCAGCGTCTTGGCCGCTTTGTGCTTCCTATTGGTTTATGTGTTGACCCTTGTCGCGGTCTCACCGTCCTTTGAGGGGTATTCCACGGGCAGTGAGGTGGTCTTTCGCGTGGTTTGGGCGGTGCTGGACATCGTTGGTTTGTTGGTTGGCACGGCGATCTTGACGCGGATTTACGGCGCGCTGCCGCCCGAGCTTGTTTGATCGGCTGCCAGAGCGTGCGCTTGCGCCTTGGCGCGGGCGTCGAAGACGGATTGGGCCAGCGCCTTGGTGTAGACCTCCAGCGCGGACAGGGCGGTGACGACCGCCTCGCCATTCTGCGCCTCGGCGGCATCTGCGATTTCTTCGTGCAGGCGGACGATTTCGGCGCGGTCGCGTGCGGTGAAGGTGATCATGTTCATCAGCGGTTGCATCGCCTCGACCGCGCCGGCCAGTTGGTAGGACATCACCGGATTGCCCGCGCCATCGACCAGCGCGCGGTGGAAGGCCACGTCGGAGGCGC
>CAZPJO010000208.1:0-5131 GCA_964586895.1 uncultured Roseicyclus sp. | reverse complement strand
CTGCGCCCGTCTCCGGGCGAGTCTGCACCGACCCGCTCACAATGAGACCCCGCGTTGATAGATGGCGCGATGCGTGTCCGACATCCGCGCCACATCCATCACCAGACACACGTCGATGCAGTTGAACGGGCGGTCGATATAGGCCCCCTGCCCGACGAACCCGCCAAGCCTGAGGTAGGCCTTGATCAACGCGGGCATCGTGCGAATGGCCGCCGGGCGATCAAGCGCGTCCTCGGTGATCAGGTCCATCGGCTGGTGGGCATCGGCCCGCGCGACGGGGCGGATGTCGGCGGGGGCGAGGTGACGGTGATGGAGCAGAGACAATTGACCGGCAAGCGGCGCGGGATCCAGACCATGGAACGAGGCCACACCGAACATCAATTCGATCTCATGCTCGGCGATATAGTCCGCCAACCCGGTCCACAGATGCATCATCGCCGCCCCGCCGCGATAATCGCGATGCACACACGAGCGCCCCAGTTCCAACAAACGCCGACCCGACCGGCGCAGAGGGCCAAGGTCGTATTCATCCTCGGAATAAAACCGCCCCGCCCGAGCCGCACCGTCTTCGCGCATCAGGCGGTAGACACCGACCACACGATCATGCGGCGCGCGGTTGAGATCGAGCAACAGCAGATGTTGGAAAAACGGGTCGAACCGATCCGCCTCGATCCGGGCCGCGTGGTCGACCAACGCGCCGTCGCCGCCAAGCTCTTCGACAAAAACCGCGTACCGCAGGCGCTGCGCGGCCAGGATATCAGCGGGAGTGTCGGCCAGACGTAGCTCGAATTGGGGCTCATCCATCGGCATGGGGCTGCGCGCTGCGTCCTTGTTGTGCGCCGGTCGGTCCGCGCAGGGTTAAGCGGCCCCATGGCCTTTTGCAAGCAAGCCACACTTCCCGCATGAATTGGCCCGCCGGGGCGTTAAGATACTGTTAACCACCCGGGATTAAGACAGGGTGATGACATCAAGAAGGGGTGACGATGTCGAGTGCAACATTCCGGCCATCCAGAACGACCTTGCCCTCGTGCTCGAAGTTAACCGTGACCTTACCGCCGATATTCGACTGCACCTGCCCCAGACCCCATTCCGGAGCGGCGGGATGCTGAACATACATGCCAGGCTCGAGGATGGACGTGATATCTTCCGCGCTCATGTTTCGTGCCATCGATCAAAGGGACCCTTGTGCCATGCTTGACGTCCATTCCCAGCTTCCGACCCGATTGGCCGACCTGGTCGCCTCGCGGCTGTGTCATGATCTAGTTAACCCTCTGGGCGCAATCGGCAATGGCGTTGAGCTGTTGGAGATGACCGGCAAGGCCGACGGCCCCGAGATGGAGCTGATCCGCGATGCCGTGCGCGCGGCCGAGGCGCGCATTCGCCTGTTCCGCCTGGCCTTCGGAAGTGCCGGTCCAAATCAGAACACCAGCCTGCGCGAGGCGCGCACAGCGGTTGAGGATTACTTTCACCAAAGCCGGATCGCCGCCGACTGGCGCCTTGATGGCGACCGGCCCCGTTTGGAAACCAAGATTGCGTTCCTGATGGTGCTGTGTGTGGAAACCACCCTTCCGATGGGCGGTGAGATCACCATCACGCAAACCGGCGACGGCCCCTGGCGGCTTGAAGCGCGCGGCGGGCGGATCAACATCAAGGAGGGCGTTTGGGATCTGCTCAAGGATGGCGACCTGGCCGCGCATGCCAATCTGCGCCCCGCCGATGCGCAATTCGCCACCCTCGCCCATATGGCAAAGTCCATGGGCCGTGTCATCGAGCACAGCGCAGACGACGCGGCGATGATCCTCACGCTTAGCTAGAGCGCGCGCAACCCAGACCGGAACCGGCGCATGTTGTCGCGGTAATGCGCGGCCGAGGCCAAAAGCCCCGCTTGTTCCGCCTCGGTGAGGATGCGCACGACCTTGCCGGGCATGCCCATCACCAAGGCGCCATCCGGGATCGTCTTGTTCTCGGAAATCAACGCCCCCGCCCCGATCAGGCACCCCTTGCCGATGATCGCCCCGTTCAAAACGGTGGCCCCCATCCCGATCAGCGATCCGTCGCCGATTTCGCAGCCATGCAGCATCGCCTTGTGGCCGATGGTGCACTCCGCCCCGATGATCAACGGCGATCCCGGATCGGTGTGGCACACCACGTTTTCCTGCACGTTCGATCCGCGCCCGACGCGGATCTCTTCGTTGTCGCCGCGCAGGGTGCAGCCGAACCAGACACTCGCCCCCTCTTCCAAAACGACATTGCCGATGATGTTGGCATCCGGCGCGATCCATGTGTCGCGGCCCACCTGCGGGGCGGTGTCATCCAGCGCGTAAAGGGTCATGGCGTGTCCTCGAATTCCGATTGCAACTGCCGCACGTGGTCCATCAGGGCGGGCTGTTGGCTTGCCTTCATGCGCTCTGCGGTGATGATGGTCTTGAGCCGCCGCTCGGTCGCGTCCAGATCACCGTTGACCAGAACGTAATCGTATCCGTCCCAATGGCTGATCTCGTCCCAGCTTTTCTGCATCCGCTTGGCGATTGTCTCGGCGTCGTCCTGCCCGCGGCTTTCCAAGCGTCGCCGCAACTCGGCGATGGAAGGCGGCAGGATGAAGATCGACAGGACATGCGGGGCCAACGCGCTTTTCTGGATCTGCTGCGCGCCCTGCCAGTCGATGTCGAACAACACGTCGCGCCCGGCCTCGATCGCGCGCGACACCGGTCCCATGGGCGAGCCGTAGAAATTCCCGAAGACATGGGCGTGTTCCAGCATCTCGCCGTCGCGCACCATCGCCTTGAAGCGGGGCTCGTCGAGAAAATGGTAATCCTCGCCATCGATCTCGCCCGTTCGCGGCGCGCGCGTGGTGGCGGAAACCGAGAACCGCAGCGTGTCGTCCCACGCCATCAAACGGCGCGCGAGGGTGGATTTGCCAGCCCCCGACGGGGACGACAGGATGATCAAAAGCCCGCGGCGATTTGGGTCATGCATTGTCATTCCACGTTCTGAACCTGTTCGCGCATCTGATCGATGGTCAGTTTCAGGTCAAGGCCAATGGCGGTCAACGCGGCGTCGCCGGACTTCGAGCACAGCGTGTTGGCCTCGCGATTGAACTCCTGCATCAGGAAGTCGAGCTTGCGGCCCACCGGCCCGCCCTTGGCAATCAAATCGCGCGCGGCGGCGATATGGGCGCGCAGGCGGTCGATCTCTTCGGTGACGTCGGCCTTGACGGCAAGCACGGCCAATTCCTGCGCCAGGCGCGCCTCGTCAACGATCTCGGTGGCGTCCAGCAGGTCGGCGACCTGCGCGCGCAACCGTGTGCCCGCCGCCGCCGCGCGCAAGGTCGCGGTCTCGGAGGCCGCATCGGTCAAGCTGGCGATGCGGTCAAGCTGCGCTTCCATCACCGCGGTCAGCGCGCGCCCCTCGCCGCGGCGCATCGCAACGAAGGCGGCAATCAGCGTCTCGGCCTCGGCCAGAAGACGTTTTGCATCCGGAAGATCGCCCTTTTCATCGGCCTCCATCACACCGCGCAGGCCAAGGATTTCAGCGGCGCTGGACGGGGCCAGCGCGTCGCCCGCGCGCGCCCGGATGGCCTCAAGGGCGGCAAGGATCGTGTCCAGGACCGGCTCCTGCAAGGTTAACGCCGCCCCGCCCCCCGCGCGGTGCAGCCTGAGCGATACGGTCACATTGCCGCGCGCCAGGGCCTTCTGAAGCGCGGCCCGCAACGGTTGTTCGACCGCGCCAAGCCCATCGGGCAGCCGCAGCCGCAAATCCAGCCCACGCCCGTTCACACCCCGGATTTCCCATTGCCAGCTCAACGCGCCGTCATTGCCATCCGCAGAGGCAAACGCGGTCATCGAGGCAAGTCCATCAGATCCCACGACTTGCCACCATTCCATTAACCATCAAGCAAGACTCCCCCTGCCCCTAAAATTTTATTCAGTGTATCGAGAACAGGACAGGAGCAACACCGCCGGGTCAAGGCGGCGTGTTCCGGGGCGGGGGCCGAGACAGACGAATTTACGCGACTATGCGGAGGCCGACCCATGACCGATACCCTGAACGGACCCAACCCGATCGACCATCTCGACGAGCGCATCGTTTCGCTGCTGCGCTATTGGGATCATCTGCGCGCCGGACGTGTTGTGCCCGCCCGCATCGAGGTCAGCCCGGTCAGCATCTCGCGCCATCTGTCCCGCGTGTGCATTCTGGAACGTCCGCGCGCCGGAACTGTGCGCATCCGCCTTGCCGGGGCGACATTGTCGGCCCGTATGGGGATGGAACTGCGCGCGATGCCGTTCCGGTCGCTATTTGACATCGATCACCGCACGCATGCCATGGATGCTGCCGAAACCGCCATCGTGACCCCCGCGATCAGCCTTCTGACGCTTGCCCGGGCCGACCATGCCGGTCCGCAACACGAGGCGCAGATGGCGATCCTGCCGCTTTCGGACACGCAAGGCGGCTTGACGCGTGCCATCGCTCTTTATTCCGAAACCGCCATGGCCACGCCCTATGTGCACAATCTCAGGGGCCGGTTTCAGATCTCGGATCACCGGGTGCTTGAAATCCCCGAGACCGGTGTTTTGCCGGGCCTGTCGGAGCGCGCACCGATCCATTCATTGCCCAAGCCCAAGCGCTCTGGCCGGCCGCAAGCCGTGCAAGCGACGGCACAGCCCGCCCCACGCGTTGAGGCGCGCGTGATGAATAACCACGCGCGCCCCGTGTTTCAGGTGATCGAAGGCGGGCGCAGCTAACGCGCCGTTAGCTGACCGCGCGCAGCGCCTCGCGGGAGGCCGAAAGCTCTTCGGCCACCAGGAACGCCAGTTCCAGCGATTGCGACGCGTTCAGGCGCGGATCGCAGGCGGTGTGATACCGGCTCGACAGATCCTCATCGGTCACGGCGCGCACGCCACCGGTGCATTCCGTCACATCCTGCCCCGTCATCTCGAAATGCACGCCGCCCGGCACCGTGCCTTCCGCGCGGTGAACGGCGAAGAATTCCTGCACTTCGCGCAGCACGCTGTCGAAGGGGCGGGTCTTGTAGCCGCTGTCGGATTTGATCGTGTTGCCATGCATCGGATCGCAGGACCACACCACCGGATGCGCCTCTTCCTCGACGGCGCGGATCAGCTTGGGCATGTGG
>CAZPJO010000207.1:0-5132 GCA_964586895.1 uncultured Roseicyclus sp. | reverse complement strand
CCACAAGGTTGCCCGATTGGGCCATGAATGCAGACATATGGCCCACGTTTCCGTGCACGACGATGTCGATGCCCTTCATGGAAATACCGCAACGCGAGGAGGCATTTCCCTTGATCACAAGCGTCCCGCCATGACCGGTCGCACCGGCATATTGCGAGGCATCGCCTTCGATAACGACCGTGCCACTCATCATGTTTTCCGCCACTCCGGGCCCGGCGGAACCGTGGACATTCACCGTCGCCTGCTTGTTCATGCCCGCGCAGTAATAGCCGGTGGACCCTTTCACATTCACCTCGATCGGCGCGTCCAGCCCGACCGCGATTGCATGGCTGCCCTTCGGGTTCACCACATCCCAGACGGTCTGATTGGTGTGCTCGCTTTGAGCATGAAGCGCGGAATTCAGGGCGCGGAGGCCGTCGGCCTCAAGGTCGAAAGTCTGCATGCTTATCCCCTTCGCGCTATCGCTTCGCCACATGAGCGTGAATGACGTGCTATCGCTTCGCTACATGAGCGCATGTTAATGATTCCAGAAATAGACGGTTGCCGGTTCAGGCTCCCATACGCGGGCACCTTCAATGCCCGGAAGGTTCACCAGCGCGCGGTATTCGCTGCCGAACGCCACGTATTGATCGGTTTCGGCCATGACGGCGGGCTTGCACGCGATCGGGTCGCGCACGACGCCGAAGCCATCCTTGGTGCCGACCACGAAGGTGAAGAACCCATCCAGATCGTCAAGGCTGCTTTCCAGAGCCGCGCCAAGGCTCGCGCCATTCTGCATCTTCCACGTCAGGTAAGCCGCGGCGACTTCGCTGTCATTCTCGGTCTCGATATGCACCCCTTCACGGCGCAGTTTCCGGCGCAGCGAATTGTGGTTGGACAGCGATCCGTTGTGCACGAGGCATTGATCGGAGCCAGTGTTGAACGGATGCGCCCCCATCGTCGTGACAGCGGATTCGGTGGCCATGCGGGTGTGCCCGATGCCGTGACTGCCACCCATTTTCGCAACTTCGAAGCGTAATGCCACATCTTTGGGCAATCCCACTTCCTTGTAGATCTCAAGGATATCACCGGTGCTCATCACCCGGATTGCGCCGTCGATTTCACGCAAAGCGGCCCGGGCCTCGGCCACCTTTTCGGCGGGCAGTTCAAGGACGGCGTGCGTGTCTTTGCGGCGCAGCGTGACCGGTGCGGTGATGGCCGTGGAAAGCGTATCGGCGAGCCCTTCAAAAGCCGTATCGGCGGCGTCGGATTGAATGGTCAGCTTTCCGTTAGCCTTTGACTCTTCGCTATAAATCGCAATGCCTGCGCTGTCCGGCCCACGGTCCGTCATGGTGATCAGCATATCCGTCAACATGGTGCCCAACTCCGGCTCCAGCGACTTGTCTTTCAAAAAAAGCCCGACGATCCCGCACATGGCGACGCCTCCCTTTTCGGCTCTCGCAACTCCGACTCGGACGCTAGCACCAAATCCGCAAACCCGACAACCATCAGGAAACTTTTTTTCACCTTGGGCAAAAAATGCTTTGGAGATGCGCCAAGCCCATGGTTCATTTCTGGCGTGCGATCGCGCGCAACACACAGAGAATTACACAACTCACATGGAGGGACCCGTGGAAGAACAAATTGCAGAGCTGGCCGCGCAGGTGGCGGCGCTCGAGGGGCGGGGCGCTCTGACGAACACGATGTTCGCAGAGATGTTCTATTACATCACGATCCCCTTGATGATCATCATTCACGCCGGTTTCCTGGCGTATGAAATGGGCGCGTCGCGCGCGAAAAACGCCCTGTCGTCGGGTGTGAAAAACATCCTCGCCTTCGCGTTCGTCATTCCGGCCTTCTACTTCTTCGGGTGGTGGATCTACTGGGGCCTGCCACAGGGCTTCTCGGGTGCCGCAGGTCCGAACGGATTGTCCGGCGCTGAATTGGCAAATTCGATCGCATGGGGCTGGGGCGCTTCGGCGGAATTCATGGGGCCGAACATCAGCGACCAGATCTCCGGTGTGTTCTGGGGCGCGTTCACGTTGTTTGCGGCCACCACGGCGTCGATCATGTCCGGCGCGGTCATCGAACGCATCCAGACCGTGGGCTTCGTCATTCTGGCAGTCATCCTGGGTGGGTTCAGCTGGACCCTGGCCGCGGCTTGGGGGTGGCATTCCGATGGCTGGCTGGTCCTGAACTGGGGCGTGCATGACTTTGGCGCCGCCGGTCTTGTCCACGCCGTCGCCGCGTTCTTCGCGCTTGGCGTGCTGATCAACCTTGGTCCGCGCATTGGCAAGTTCAACGCCGATGGCACCGCCAATGACCTGCCGGGCCACAACATGCCATTCACGGCAACGGGCCTGATGCTGATTATCGTGGGGTTCTGGGGCTTCCTCATGGCCTGCGTGGTTGTCGGTGGCGAGGCCTGGTCCTGGGGTGCGAACTACGCAACGATCTATGGCACACCCACCAACCTTGGCGCGTTGTCGTTCAACATCCTGATGTCGATTGCCGGTGGCATTATCGGCGCCTGGGTATCCACGAAAGATCCGTTCTGGATGATGTCCGGTGCGCTTGCCGGGATCATTTCGGCGGCCTCGGGATTGGATGTCTACTTTCCGGCGCTTGCGTTCATCGTGGCCTTCGGCGCGGGGATCATCCTCAAGCCAGCCGCGGGCATTCTTGAGCGGATGGGCATCGACGATGCGGTCGGGGCGGTCACCGTACACGGCACCGTCGGCATCTACGGCATGTTGATGCTTGGCATTCTGGGCTCCGGTTATCCGGCCGCCTTGGGCGAAGGCGCGGCAACCGTCAGCTTCGTCGGTCAGCTTGTCGGCTCGGTTGTGTTCATCGCAATCGGCCTGATCACTGGCTATGTCGCATCGTTGATCTTGAAGATGGTCGGCATGTTGCGTGTGCCTGCATCCGCCGAAATCGCAGGACTGGATACCGGCAAGGTGCCGGCCCAGGCTTATCCCGAAGGCATCCCGGCCTCTGCGCCGGCTGCTGAATAAAAAGGAGAGACGTTCATGTTTGGATTTCCATATGACAACGGTGGCACGTGGGATGGCGTCGAAGGCGCGATCTTCATGGGGGCTTCCGGCGGCGCTGGAACCTACACCTTCATCGCGATCGCAATCTGCGTCGTGGCGTTGGTGGTCGGTCAGGTGGCTGAAGCCGCTAAATACTCCAAGCACAAGTAGGGTGCGCGGAATTTGAACTTTCCAAGGGCCGTCCGTTTGGGCGGCCCTTCGTATTCACGGAGATTATTTGCCTATCAGGAAAAAAATCTGCACCACAGTATTGATTTTGAGTCTTTCCTGCGCCTGAATACGGGCAACCAAAAACGCACACAGGGGGTCCAAGCACATGGCCATTTTATGGAGAACGTCCGCGCTCGCGCAGCGTCACGCCGAAATCGGTGGAGAGCTTGAAGACTGGAATGGCATGGGGACCGCCTGGTTCTATGACACGACACCTGAGCGCGCGAAGGCCGATTACGAGGCGATCCGCACGAAAGCCGGTCTCATGGATGTCTCCGGCCTGAAGAAAGTGCACGTCGTGGGCGAGGATGCGGCCTATGTCATCGACCGCGTCACAACCCGAAATGTCGAGAAAATCGCGCCGGGCCGTGCGGTCTACGCCTGCATGCTGGATAGTCGCGGCCTGTTTGTGGATGATTGCGTCATCTACCACATTGCGGTGAATTCCTGGTTGGTCGTGCATGGCACCGGCACCGGGATGGAGCAGCTGACAAGCGTGGCCGCGGCCAAGAATTGCGCGGTGATCATGGATGACGACCTGCATGACATGTCGCTGCAGGGGCCCAAGGCGGTTGATATTCTTGCCAAGGAAATCCCTGCGATCCGAGACCTTGCCTATTTCGGCATCATGCAAACGCGCCTGTTCGGGCGTGACGTGATGATTTCGCGGACCGGCTATACCGGTGAGCGCGGGTACGAGATTTTCTGCCGCGCCAAGGATGCGGTGCATATCTGGGACAGCGTGTTGGAGACGGGCGGCGACGACGTGCGCCCGACGCAGTTCAGCACGCTCGATATGCTGCGGATCGAAAGCTACCTGCTGTTCTACCCCGGCGACAATTCCGAGACCTTCCCGTTTGAGGATGGCACCCCCGCGGGCGACAGCCTTTGGGAATTGGGCCTCGACTTCACGGTTTCGCCCGGCAAGGAGGGGTTCATCGGGGCCGAAAACCACTACGCAATGAAGGGCAAGGAACGGTTCAAGATCTATGGTGTGCAGCTTTCGGGCGGCGCGATGGATCAGATGGAGATGTTTGCGCGGGTCCATCACGACGGCAAGGATGTGGGCGTCATCACCTACGGTCTTTCGTCCGAGCTGAACGGCTATTCGGTTGCCATCGCGCGGCTTGATCCGTCGGTCGCCATACCGGGCACGACGCTGACCGTGGTGCAGCCGGATGGCACGGAACTTGCCGCGTCGGCGGAAGAAATGCCGTTTTACGACAAGGACAAGACGATCCGCACCGCCAAGGGCTGATCGTTGCAGGGCGTCCCCGTTCGGGGCGCCCTTTACCATTCCGACGACCGCAGGGAGCGACCCACGCAATGTCGAAATTCCAGTTTCCGGAAAGCATCAAGAGCCGCCCGGTCTATGGCACGTTAGAACGCCGTCCGGGCAAGGCACATCTGTTCGTCGCCGATGCCGAGGGGGCGGAGGCGATCCTTGATCTTGCCGCCACGGACCCGGCGCTCATGGCCGGGGCGCATATCATCTACATTCCCAAAGGGACCGATTTCGCCGACCGGCTGCGCGCATTGAATCCGGCGCAATTCTACGAAGGTCCAAGCTATGAGGCGTCGGTTTCGCGTCTGCGCCACGTGCTGGAAAATGCGCACCAGGGGTTGCAGGTCTACCTGACCGGCACCGAGGGTTTGATGGGTCAGGCCCAAAACGAGGCCATGCAGGCCGGCATTCCCCATACCGCGATCCAGACCGAACATCGCGGCTCGGTCGCGCGCCGGATGCAATGTGTGCATTGCAAGGGCATCACCGAGGATGTGATGACCGATCCGTTCGTCTGCGCGCATTGCGGGTTGAACCTGTTTGTGCGCGATCACTATTCGCGCCGTCTGGCCGCCTATCAGGGCGTGTGCATCGACGCCGAA
>CAZPJO010000206.1:1782-5142 GCA_964586895.1 uncultured Roseicyclus sp. | reverse complement strand
CTATGATTCTGACCGATGATGAAAAACGTGTTTTAGACGGCGGCGAGGGCGAGGACGACGGGGACAAGTTCGGCCATGACGCGGGTTTTCTTGGCCGTCTCGTAGCGGGGGTGGAGGGCGGAGAGTTTGACGGAAATGCCGGGGTTTTGGCGTATATCGGCACTTTTCGACTGCGTAGCGAGGTGGGCGATGGCATCGGCATAGGATTTGCGAAACGCCTGCGCCTCGGATGCGGTGACGGCGGCCTCGCCCAACATGTCGTAGCTGTAAGTGTAGCCTTTGGCGGCCATGTCTTGGCCGCGCTGGACCGCCTGGGCGATGGTTTCGCCAAGCACGAACTGGTTGCCCATTTCCTTCATCGCACGGCGGGTGGCGGCGCGGATGACCGGCTCGCCCAATCGTTTCACGGCGCCTTTCAGCGTGCCCGCGATGCCCTGGCCGTCTTCGTCGGATAACACGCGGCCCGTGAGCATCAATGCGAGGGTGGAGGCATTGACCAGCGAGGATTTGGAATGCCCGCGATGGGCGGACCATTCGGCGGGCACGATCTTGTCCTCGATCAGGGCATCGACGGTGGCGTCGTCGGGGACCCGCAGAAGCGCTTCGGCCAGGCGCATCAGCGCGAGGCCTTCGGCGGTGGAAAGGCCATATTCGGCCAGAAAGACCTCCATCAAACCGCCACGATCCTCGGCGCGGATGTCAGCGACCATGCGCGCGGCCCGTTGGGAGGCGGCGCGCCGGGTGTCGGCGGCGATCGGATGGGCCACGCTCAGGCGCGCAAGGGCCGCGTCCTGCGGTTCGAGATAGGCGACGGCGATAGCGCGGCGCGCGGCGGAGAGATTTGGCATGAGACAGATCCGACAGGAAGCAATATGGCAGGCTAGCATATTTCCAGAAGACGAATTGCCCGTTTCAGCATATCATTGCGAAAGAATTGCCTGAAATTTCCCGATGGAGATAGACTTATGCGCCTCGGACCCGCTAACGACAGCCGATTGGACGCCGCAGATCTTCGGATTCTCTCCGTGCTTGCCGCCGAGGGGCGGATCCCGGTGACGGAGCTTGCAAGTCGCGTCGGGCTGTCGAAAACGCCGTGTCAGACGCGGATGAAACGACTTCAGGAAGAGGGGTATATTCAGGGATTTCGCGCGGTTCTGGACCCCGCGCGGCTGGGTCTGGCGCATGTGGCGTTTGTGGAGGTGAAGCTGGAGGACACGCGCGAGCCGGCGTTGCGCGCGTTCAATGAGGCGGCCCGCGCGGTGCCCGAGATCGAGCAATGCCACATGATTGCGGGCGCGTTCGATTACCTTTTGAAGGTGCGGTCGACGGATATCAGCGATTACCGCCGTGCCTTGGGCGAGGTGATCAGCCGCCTGCCCCATGTCGCGTCGACCTCCACCCACGTTTCGATGGAGGCGGTGAAGGACGAAAACGCCCTTGGCTAAGCCACAGCGCTTGCCATCAGGTGTAACCTGAGACAGCTTGCGATGCATTGGGCACGGGACCGCGACGGGGAGAGCTATGGTCAAGGCGACATTCGACACTGAGCCTTCGCAATCGTCGTATGACGTGGTGATTGTCGGCGGTGCCATCATGGGGTCCTCCACGGCGTGGTGGCTGGCCGAATTGGGCTTTGACGGCAGCGTCTTGGTGATCGAGCGCGACCCAAGCTATGAGAAATGTTCGACCGCCCACACCAACAGCTGCATGCGGCAACAATTCTCGACCGAGTTGAACGTGCGCATCAGCCAGTTTGCCGCCGATTTCGTGAACAATATCCGCGAACGGATGGGCAACGACGACCGCATCCCGGAGCTGTCGGTGCGTTCGTTTGGCTATATGTATCTGGCCGATACCGAGGATTTCGCATCCGTTTTGCGCCAGAATATCAAGGTGCAGCACGCGGCCGGGGCCGCCACCGAATTGCTGAGCCCCGACGAAATCGTGGCGCGGTATCCGTTCTACAACGTTGACGATATCGTGTTGGGGTCGATCAACACCGTGAACGAGGGCTATTGGGACGGTGCGGCCGTCTTTGAATGGTGGAAGCGGCAGGCGCGCGAACGTGGGGTGGAATACATCGCGGGCGAGGTCGTCGAAATGACACGTTCGGCCCGCGGCGTAGATAGCGTGACGCTGGCCAACGGACACGTTGTGCAATGCGGCACCGTGGTGAATGCCTCGGGGCCACGGGCCGCGGAGACGGCGAAAATGGCCGGAATTGACGTGCCGGTGGAGCCGCGTAAGCGCTATTCATGGGTGTTCAAGGCGGAACACCCGCTGGACCGTGACTTGCCGCTGACGATTGATCCGTCGGGGGTGCATTGCCGCGAAAACGGCGGCGGGACGTATCAGGCCGGGGGGCATTCCGACATCGACCCGGCGGTGGATTTCGACGATTTCAACATGGATCACGGGATGTGGGAAAGTCATGTCTGGCCGATCCTGGCCACGCGGATCCCAGCGTTCGAAGCGGTGAAGGTGCAGGCGGAATGGGCCGGGCATTATGCGGTGAACACGCTCGATCACAACGCGATCCTTGGGCCGCATCCCGAGGTGGAGAACTTCGTGTTCCTGAACGGATTTTCGGGGCACGGATTGCAACAAAGCCCCGCGATGGGGCGGGCGACGGCGGAATGGTTGATCCACGGGGCCTACCGCACGTTGGACATGAGCCCGTTTGCCTATGAGCGGATCGTGCGCAATGACCCGATCCTTGAGACTGCCGTTATCTGAAAGGCGCTGAGTGATGCTTGAGAAAATCGTTTTGACGGGGGCGGCAGGGCGCTGTGGCTCGATCCTGCGGCCGGCTTTGGCGGCGATGTGCCGGGAGTTGGTGAGTTCGGATATCGCCGAGAATGTCGCCGATCTGGCCGCGAACGAAACCTATGTGAAGGCGGATCTGGCGGATTACGCGGCGATTGCGGGATTGATGGACGGGGTCGAGATGGTCGTGCATTTCGGCGCGATTGTGGACGAAGGCCCATTCGAAGAGCTTTTGGGACCGAATTTCATCGGCTCGTACAACATCTGGGAAAGTGCGCAGAAGGCGGGGGCACGGCGGATCGTCTATGCGTCATCGATCCATGCGGTGGGGATGCATCCGCGAGCATCTTATATAGGAATTGACGCAGAGCATCGGCCCGACACGTTCTACGGCCTGGCCAAGTGCTTCACCGAGGATCTGGGTCGGATGTATTGGGAAAAGCGCGGGATTGAATCGGTGCATCTGCGGATTTTGAGCTGTGCGCCGGTGAAGAACGCGCGGGCCTTGGGCACGTGGTTGAGCGATGGGGATCTTGTGCATTTGGTCGAACGGTCGATTGACACGCCGACGACCGGGTTCGCGGTGATCTATGG
>CAZPJO010000206.1:0-1772 GCA_964586895.1 uncultured Roseicyclus sp. | reverse complement strand
TTCAGCGTGGTTTACGGCGTCTCGGACAATGACCGCGCGCCGGTGGACAATTCCAAGGCGTCATTTCTTGGGTATCGGCCCCGCGACAATGCAGAGCAATTCGCCGAAGGGATCATGGCCGCAGAGGGCGCGGGCGACCCGGGCGATCTGGCGCAGATGGTGCATGGGGGTCCGTTCGGCACGGTGGCGCTTGGCAAGGGCGGCGCGGCGGCGGCGGCGAAGGGCGACGATTGAGGGGCTGCATTTCGGCTTGATATCCGGCCCGTCTGCGCGTGGTCGCGGGGGGTCGGGTCGATGGTGCGAACTTTATTCTATCCATCGTGGCCAACGTGGTTCAGCCCACGGTCCGCTGCCCGGCTTTCGCGGGCCTTCCAGGTTTTTGTCGCGCAGTTCGGCGACATGGGGGTGGCGGCGCGTTCTTTGGCGGTGGCAACACGTATCGCAGGGTCAGGCCATCGATGCCGAAGAAGAGGCCGTTGAAGAAGATGATGACGCTGTCGCCCGGTTGCACCGCGCAGGACATCACAATGCATATGATCGGCCAGACCCGCACCGGCGAACCGCGCCATGACGTGGCCGTCGGTTATGCGTGGCCCGGGGCCAGCGGCGTTGGTTTCGGGGGTTTCCAATTGCGAGACAGGGGGTGTCGGTCCTGATTTCTCCATCCGAAGCATGGGCGCACGAACATCATCAATGCCCTGAACGAGATCGACTGAAACACCAAGACGATGTCGTTTTGAATCAATGGCTAGATACCGTCACATTTATCGCGACGCGGTCGATGTGGGGTAGCAGGCTGGCGCGCAGCTTGACCTAATCATGATCCCCAAGGCCGGGACGGCGGGCAAGGGCGCGGTCAGCCCAGATGGACGGTTGATTGATTACGCCTCGATCGGGCAAGCCGAAGTGCTGCGGGAGAAGGCCAAGCAGATTGCCGGTGCCTAGGGGTTGTTCGTCGCGGTGTTCCCGGCTCTAACATTCGGCAACGTTATTCCTTCCGGGGGCCATCATGGCATCGTCTTCCAACCGCCTTGGCGTCGATATCGGCGGCACGTTCACGGACGTGGTTCTCGAAACGCCAGCGGGGCAATTTTCGACCAAGGTTCTGACGACTTACGCGGCGCCCGAGGATGCCATCCTTGACGGCATGGGGCAGGTTTGCGCGAAGGCCGCGATCACGCCGGCCGACATCGGGCAGATCATTCACGGAACCACGCTGGCCACGAATGCCCTGATCGAGCGGCGCGGGGCGAAGACGGTGCTGGTCATTGAAATGCGGACGGAGTCGCGGTTTGAGCAATATGACCTGAACCTGACGCTACCCGAGCCGTTGCTGCCGCGCGAACGGCGTTTCACGGTGCCGGGCCGCGTCGATGCGACGGGCGCAGTGTTGGTGAACCTACCGCGCGCCGAAGTGGAGGCCGTCGTTGAACGCATCGCCGAGGGCGGGTTTGAAAGCGTCGCGGTCGGGTTGATCCATTCCTACCTGAACTCCGCGCATGAACGGCTGGTCCGCGACGTGCTGGCCGCGCGATTACCGGACATCGCGATCTCGATCTCGTCCGATGTGTCACCGCAGATGCGCGAATACGAGCGGTTCAATACGGTCGTTGCCAACGCCTATATCAAGCCGCTGATGGCGTCCTACCTTGGACGGTTGGAGGATCGTTTGCGCGGCGAAGGGGTCGATTGCCCAGTGTTCCTGATGCATTCGGGCGGAGGGATCATCTCGATCACGGACGCGGCGGAATTCCCGGTTCGATTGGTTGAAT
>CAZPJO010000205.1:2761-5166 GCA_964586895.1 uncultured Roseicyclus sp. | reverse complement strand
GTCCGGAAAGACATGGCCAAGGTGGCTGTCGCCGTGTTTGGAGCGGACTTCCGTGCGCACCATGCCGTGGGACATGTCGCGATGTTCGGTGACGTTCTCGATCGGCTTGGTGAACGACGGCCAGCCGCAGCCGGATTCGAACTTGTCCGAAGACGCGAACAGAGGCTCGCCCGAGACGATGTCGACGTAAATCCCCGGATCTTTGGTGTTGAGATATTCGCCCGTGCCGGGACGTTCGGTGCCGCTTTGCTGCGTGACGCGGTACTGCTCAGGGGTGAGCGTGGCGATCACGTCGGGGTTCTTGGTGTACTCAGTCATTATGTTCCCCATCTGGTTTCCCAGCAGAATATGGGGAGCCTTGGGGCACTTGTCCAATTGCCGGACACGAAAACGCCCCGCGGGCAGGGCGGGGCGTTGAAAAGCGTCAAACGGAAGAGAGGTTTAGCCGCCCCAGCTGCGGACGGGGCCGCAATCCATATGAACGAAATTCGACCGTGAGTAACGACCGACGCCACCCGCATTGCACGAGCGTGCCGCGTTGAACATCTGCGAGACCGAACGCGATTGAAGCTGCAGGTCCGCCGCTTCGCCGCGAATATGGCGGGAGTTGCGGGCAACTCCGGACGACCGGCGGCGCAACATGGCGTTGGTTTCCGCAGAGCGGTAGCCGGACAGAAGCGTGTAGGGTTCGGTCGTTTCAAGCAGGTTGTGCGCGGCTGCCATGATGTCGATGGTGCGGATGTTGATATCGGTCACCTGATCGTTACGCCAATCGCGCATGAAATAGTTTACTTCTTCAAGGGCGGGTGCGACGTATTCGCCATCGATCCAGTAAATCATGTTCATGCTTTCACCAGCACGACCATTGTACATGTTCAGGCGTCGGATATCTCCGGCCCCACGCAGAAGGCCAGTTGCATTTGCCATCACAGGCGCTGCTGCAACAGAGGTTGCCGCGAAAGCACGCATCAAAGCGCGCCGCGAGAAAGTCATAGCCATGGGTTCACTGCCCCTTCATTCTGCCCGTTCATTTCAGCACACGACCGCTTGTCCTAACGGTCACAATTAAGCGCATGCCATCCCCACAGGCTCAGTGCGGCCTGAATGACACAACCGAAACTTTTCTGAAAGCCCCGACCTGCTTTGCCTGTGGATATATCTCCGTTTTTCGGCAATTTTCTGCCGGCTTGGCGAAAATCCGCTGATGAAGTTAAGGTTTGAGCCGGTCACGCGCAGGCGGGCGTCCATGCGTCGGGTCCGGATAACCTCCGTTGCAATGATGAAACTACACTGAAAAACTTACAGAAACGTGAATGGACTCATGCGGAGCCGCACGCAAAGGTGAAAATATTGACGGCTGCACCGAAATTTGACCCGGGGATACATTGACATGTTGAAATACGCGAGGCTCTCGCTTCTCTCGCTTGCGCTGGCTGCAACGCCTGCCGTAACGTTCGTTCTAACGCCGTCGCAGGCCGAGGCGCAGGCGTTTTCGAGTTTGCGCCAAGCCATTGCCGAGGCCTCCTCGACCGAGGAGCAGCTGGCCGCCTTTTACCGTGAGCGTGATTTCCAGCCGATCTGGACAACCGCCGAGGCTGCCGACCGTCGCAATGCGTTGTTCAGCGCGCTTGCAGAGGCGCGCAACCACGGCCTTCCCACGCAACGCTATGACACGACCGACCTGGTCGCGGCGTTCGAGAATGCGACCAACCCATACGAGATGGGCCGTGCCGATGTTCAGGCCTCGTTGCTGTTCCTGCAATATGCGCAGGACATCCATTCGGGCTTTCTGGAGCCCGGCGATATCGTGGGCGACATCGTCCACACCTTGCCGCGTCGCGATCCGCTGGAGCTTTTCACCGAATTCGTCGACGCAAACCCTTATGAATACATTGCGACCCTGGCCCCGCAGCATCCGGAATACACACGGCTGATGCGGGCCAAGCTGCATCTGGAAAACCTGATCGACAATGGCGGCTATGGCCCCACGGTACAGGCCGGATCCCTCGCGCCGGGCAATACCGGGCCGTCCGTTGTGCAGCTTCGCAATCGCCTGATCGCTCTGGGCTATCTCGAACGCTCCATGACCGCCGAATATGACGCGCGGATGCAGCAAGCCGTCGTCGCATTCCAACTGGCCAATGGCATCAGCCCCGATGGCGTTGCTGGTGGCGATACGATCCGCGCCGTGAACCGCTCCGCGTCCGAGCATCTGTCGGAGGTCATTCTTGCGATGGAACGGCAGCGGTGGATGAATTTCGACCGTGGCGAGCGCCATGTGTTCGTGAACCTGCCCGATTTCCATACCCGTGTGATCGACGATGGCGAGGTCACCTTCATCACCCGCTCTGTCATCGGAAGCCGCGACAGTGATCGCCGCACACCGGAATTCTCCGACACGATGG
>CAZPJO010000205.1:0-2751 GCA_964586895.1 uncultured Roseicyclus sp. | reverse complement strand
ATCTGGGTAAACATCACTGATTACCACGCCAAGATCATCGACAACGGCAAGGTTACCTTTGAAACCCGCTCGGTTGTTGGTCACCGTGATCTGGATCGCCGCACGCCCGAGTTTTCAGATGTGATGGAGCATATGGTGATCAACCCGTCGTGGTATGTGCCACGCTCGCTGGCGCGCGGATATATCCCGTCAATCCTGGCCGGTGGGGCAAACCACCTGCAACTGATGTCCAATGGCCGCCCGGTCAGCCGTGGCGCTGTGAACTGGAGCCGGGTGTCCGCGTCGAACTTCCCGTTCGACCTGCGACAGCCCCCGGGGCCGCGCAACGCGCTTGGCCTGGTGAAGTTCATGTTCCCGAACCAGTGGAACATCTACCTCCACGACAGCCCCGATCAGCATCTGATGACCCATGAGGTGCGGGCCTATTCTGCCGGGTGTGTTCGCCTCGATGATCCGTTCGAGTTCGCCTATCACTTGCTGGCCGTACAGGAAGACAGCCCCATCGACTTCTTCCAGACGATCCTCAATTCTGGCCGCGAGACGCAGGTCAACCTGGTCGACCCGGTTCCGGTCCATATCGTTTACTGGACGTCCTGGGTGGACACCGAGGGTCGGTTGAACTTCCGCAACGACATCTATGGGCGCAACGCCATCCTGCGGCAGGCGATTGCCAACCTCGGGGTGGAGATTCGCGGGGTGAACAGCTAAGTCCACCCCAACACTCCATCGGGGGCGGCATGGCTGCTTACACAATCAAAGACATAGCAACGGCGCTCGGGACGAAAGCCCTGGGCGCCGCTGATCTTTTGATCCACGGGGTGTCTGAACCCGCCTACGCAGAGGCGAGCGACCTGGCGCTGGCCATGAAGCCCGAATATGCCGAGGGCCTCAGAGCAAGCCGCGCGCGCGCCGCGATCATCGCGGGGGATATGGATTGGCAGGACCTGGGCCTTGATGCAGCGATCATCGCACCGCGCCCACGGTACGCGTTGGCCGGTGTTACGGCCCTGATGGATCGCGGCCCGATGATCGAGCCCGGCATTCACCCCACCGCCGTGATCCACGAAAGCGCCCGGATCGGTGAAGGCGCCTCCATCGGACCCTTCGTGGTCGTTGGGGCCGCCGTGCAGATCGGCGCAAGGGCCCGCATCGCCTCGCATGTCAGCATCGCGGACGCGGCACATCTTGGCGACGATGCGCTGCTTTACGAAGGTGTGCGCATCGGCCGGGGGGTTAACATCGCGGATCGGTTTATCGCGCAGCCGGGTGCGGTTCTGGGCGGCGACGGGTTCAGTTTCGTCACCCCGGAAAAAAGCATGGTCGAAACGGCGCGTGAAACGCTCGGCAAGGCCGAGAATGCCGCGACCGATCAAAGCTGGACGCGGATCCATTCCATCGGGTCGCTGTTCATCGGCAATGATGTGGAGGTGGGGGCCAATACCACCATCGACCGTGGGACGATCTCCAACACCATCATCGGCGACGGCACCAAGATCGATAACCTCGTTCATATCGGCCACAATTGCACGATTGGTAATGATTGCCTGATTTGCGGGCAGGTGGGTTTTGCGGGATCGGTGATCATGGGGGACCGCGTGGTCCTGGGCGGCAAGTGCGGTGTGTCGGACAATATTGTCATTGGCGACGACGTGGTTGCCGCAGGGGCCTCCAAACTGTTCACCAACGTGCCGTCGGGCCGGATGATCATGGGCCACCCCGCCGTCAAAATGGACACCCATGTCGAGATGTATAAGGCGCTGCGCCGTCTGCCCCGGACCGCACGCGCCGTGACGGAACTGCAAAAAGCCCTGTCAAAGCCGGATGATACACCCTAAATGGCCTGTCGAGAGGGAGAGGTCGTTTCAATGGGCGAAAGCATTCAGGATCGGGTCATTGCCATCATCGCCGAACAGGCGGTGCTTGAGCCGTCGGATGTGACGATGGAGCAGAGCCTTGAGGATCTTGGCATCGACAGCCTTGGCCTTGTGGAATCGATCTTTGCCATCGAAGAGGCCTTCGATATTCAGGTCCCGTTCAATGCAAACGAACCCCAATCCAGCGCATTCGATATTTCGTCCGTCGCGGCCATCGTGAAAGCCGTCGAAGGTCTTGTGGCCGAGCAGAAGGCCTGAGCGGTGCGCCGTGTTGTCATCACCGGGCAAGGGACGATCAACGCGCTCGGCCATGACGTGCCCGCCACACTTGCCGCGTTCCGTGACGGGCGCTGCGGGATTGGCCCCCTTGAACTGCGCGACGTGGACCGGCTTAGTGTTCGCATCGGTGGGCAGGTCCGCGATTACGACCCCGAAGCGCTTTTCAACCGGCAGCAGATCGCGCTTTACGACCGGTTCACGCAATTCACCCTGATCGCGACGAAACAGGCGCTGGAGGGATGCGGCCTTGATTTTTCCGGCGCTCTGGCGACCCGGTCGGGCGTGGTGTTCGGCACGGCGGGCGGTGGCGTGAATACCTGGGATGAGAATTACCGTTCGGTCTATGAAGAGGGCAAGAACCGCGTTCACCCCTTCGTTGTTCCGAAGCTGATGAACAACGCGGCCGCAAGCCACGTCAGCATGGAATACAACCTCAAGGGGCCGTCCTTTTCCGTGGCGACGGCATGTGCTTCGTCCAATCACGCGATGGGGCAGGCCTTCAACCTGATCCGCTGGGGGATGGCCGATGTGATGGTCACCGGCGGGGCCGAGGCGATGCTGAGCTTTGGGGGGGTGAAAGCGTGGGAAGGTCTGCGCG
>CAZPJO010000204.1:0-5174 GCA_964586895.1 uncultured Roseicyclus sp. | reverse complement strand
TTCCATGGGTCAGAAGGGCTCAAGTGCGATGCCGCACAAGAAAAACCCGGTCCTGACCGAGAACCTCACCGGGCTTGCGCGATTGGTGCGCATGTCGGTGATCCCGGCGATGGAAAACGTGGCGCTTTGGCACGAACGCGACATCTCGCATTCCTCGGTCGAGCGGATGATCGGGCCCGACGCTACGATCACGCTGGATTTCGCGTTGATCCGGCTGACGAGTGTGATCGACAAGATGCTGATCTTTCCCGACAACATGCTCGACAACATGAACAAGTTCCCCGGCCTCGTGATGTCGCAGCGCGTTCTTCTGGCGCTGACGCAGGCCGGTGTCAGCCGCGAAGACGCCTATTCCATGGTGCAACGCAATGCGCTCAAAGTCTGGGAGGAACGGCTTGATTTTCAAGAGCTTCTTCTCGCCGATGCGGAAGTCGTGGCGGCCCTTGGCGAAGCGGCGATCCGCGAAAAATTCGACATGGGCTATCACACCAAACATGTCGACACGATCTTTGCGCGGGTGTTCGGGAAAAGCTGATTTTGACCTTGCGTCAACCCGTGCTACGTTTTCGCCTGCAATCAACGGAACAGGAGCACGCGATATGACGATCAAGACCCTTTTGGCCGCCTCGGTTCTGGTGCTGACCCCCATGATGGCAAGCGCCCAATGCAGCGCATTCCATGGCGCGCAAGAGGCCGCGATCAGCTGCGCCGAAGGCATGACCTGGGACGCGACTTCGATGACCTGCGTGGCCGTAGCCTCCAGCTAACGCCGCCCAAAGATTGAAAAAACCGGCCGCAGCCTCTGCGCGCCGGTTTTTTTGTGTCGGATTTTAGCTTTCATGCGTGGGCATGCTTACCTCCTGTTAACGCAGTGCAGCTACGACTTGCCTTGGGTCTCGAAACCGGGGGGCTGCCCATGCAAGACGCATTCGCTGCAGATACATCCTCGATCGTGCTGGATGGCGACGTGACGCAGGACCTGCGCATGCTCGACGTGACGCCGCGCAGGCTTAGCAAGAAGCAAAAGGCGGCCGTCATCGTGCGGCTGCTTCTGGGCCATGGCGTGTCCCTTGGCGTCAGCAAGCTGTCGCCCGACGATCAGCAGATCCTGGCCCATACCATCGCCGCGCTTGGTAACATCGACAAGTCGACGCTGGCCGAGGTGGTGCATGAATTCACCGACAAGATCGACAATCTCGCCCTCAGCTTTCCGCAGGATCTGACCGAAACCGTCGAATTGCTGGAACCTTATCTGGCCCCCGGCGCGCTTGGGAAATTGCGTGCGGCTGCCGAACAACGCGACACGTCCGACCCGTGGGGACGCATCTCGCGGCAATCCGTGGACCGCCTCCGCCCGCTCATGAGCTCTGAAAGCGCCGAGGTCTGCTCTGTCCTTCTGTCCAAGCTGAGCGTGGCCAATGCGGCCGAACTTCTGGCTGGCGTGCCGCCGGAACGATCCGATGTGCTGGCCCATTCCATGGCCCTCACGGCCGAGATTTCGCCCGATTTGGTGGATCGGATCGGGTTGCACATCATCACGATCCTCGACGCGGCCCCGATCAATGCCTTCGACAAGGCCGCCGCCGAACGGGTCGGTGCGATCCTCAATGCCACACCGCAGGAGGCGCGCGACCGCATGCTTGAAAACCTGCAATCGCGCGACGAGCCCTTCGCCGCCGAAGTGCGCAAATCCATCTTTGCCTTCCCCCATATCCCCGCCCGGCTGGAGGCCGCCGATGTGCCGCTGGTCATGCGCAAGGTGGATGGCGACACCGCCGTGACCGCGCTCGCCGCCGGCAAAGCCAGCGCGCCGCTCACGGTCGAGTTCCTGCTTGAGAACATGTCCAAACGTCTGGCCGAGCAATTGCGCGACGATGCCGACGCCCGAAAGGCACCGAAACCAGACGAAGGCGAAGCCGCGATGGCCGCCGTCATCGCCGCAATCCGAGACCTCGAAACCGAGGGAGAGATCACCCTCCTTATCCCCGACGACTGACCCAAGGCGTCCCGTTTTCCCGCGCGCATCGCCGCTGCGCGCAACGCGCCCTCGCCCCGGCACCCAATTGGCCCTATCTTCGGTCCATGGTTCTCACATTCACCGAAGCTGGCATTTATTGCCCCGCCGCCGACGCCTATATCGACCCCTGGCGCCCGGTGCCCCGCGCGCTGATCACCCATGGCCATTCCGACCACGCCCGCCCCGGCATGGGGGCCTATATGGCGACTGGTGCCGCGGCCCCGGTGATCCATCACCGGCTCGGCTCCGATATCCGCATGGAAACGACCGCCTACGGCGTCACACACCGCATCGGCGACGCCAACATCAGCTTCCACCCCGCGGGCCATGTCCCGGGCTCCGCGCAGATCCGGGTCGAGGTCGGCGGAGAGGTCTGGGTCGCATCAGGCGATTACAAGGTCATCGACGACGGGCTCAGCGAACCGTTCGAACCGGTGCCGTGCCATGCGTTCATCACCGAAAGCACCTTTGGCCTGCCGATTTATGACTGGCCCGAACAAGAGGCCCTCGCCCGTGACCTCAACGCCTGGTGGGCCGATTGTGTGGCCAATGGAAAACGCGCCGTTCTGGGGGTTTACGCGCTTGGCAAGGCGCAGCGCATCCTGCGCCTGCTCGACCCGTCCATCGGCCCGATCCTGACCCATGGCGCGGTCGAAGCCACCAACAAGGTGCTGCGCGCGCAGGGCCTGACCTTGCCCGAAACGATCCCTGTGAGCGACGGCATCGACGCCAAATCGCACCCGAATGCCATCGTCCTCGCACCGCCCTCGGCGCTTGGATCCGCCTGGATGAAGCGTTTCGGCGCGGTCTCAATCGGGTTCGCCTCGGGCTGGATGCGCCTGCGCGGGGTGCGCCGCCGCCGCGCCGCCGACCGCGGCTTTGTCGTCAGCGACCATGCCGATTGGAAGGGCCTGAACTGGGCCATTGCGCAAACCGGGGCTGAGCGCGTGTTCGTCACCCACGGCTACACGGCGCAGTTCCGTCAATGGCTCTCCGAGCAAGGCTATGACGCCGGGATCGTGCAGACGGAATTTGGCGGCGAAGACCTTGATGAAGCAGGGGAAACCGCCGCATGATGCACCTGGCAAAAGCCGACCGCTTCTTCGTATTTCAAGCCCGCGCCCTTGAACGCGCGACCCTGCGCTTCGTCGCCCCGCAACGCATCCTGCGCGCGCTATTTGCCATTACCGCCCGGATCGGCGGGCGTTTGCCGCGCGGAATGATCCCGATCCGCGACAAACATGACGCGCTTTGGTTTCGCCCCGACGCCGTGGCCCGCGACGCCCCCGTCATCCTGTATATCCACGGCGGTGGCTTCACGATTGGCGCGCCGCGCACCCATGCCGCTCTGGTGGGCGCGTTGGCCACGGCCGCCGGGATGCGCGCCGTCGCCGCCCCCTACCGGCTTGCCCCCGAACACCCGTTTCCCGCCGCGCGCGACGACATCATCGCCGCCTACGCCCGCCTGGTCGAGGCCGGCACCCCGCCCCTCGCCATCGCCGGCGACAGCGCAGGCGGCTGCCTCGCGCTTAGCGTTCTGCAACACGCGCGCGACAATGGCTGGCCCTTGCCCAAGGCCGCCTGCCTGATCGCGCCCATCGGGGATCTCTCCGGGTCGGTCGAGGCGCGATTTGCAGAGGCCGAGAACGAGATCCTGATCCCGCCACAATGGCCCGCCCGCATCCGCGCGGTCTATCTGCGCGGCCTCGACCCCACCGCACCGGAAATCTCTCCGCTTTTGGGCGATCTGACCGGCCTGCCCCCCACCCTGATCCAGGCCGCAACCGGCGAAGCGCTGGCCCAGGACAGCGCGCGCATCGCCGACGCAATGGACGACGCAACCCTTGATCTGTGGCCCGGCCTGCAACACGTCTGGCACCTGCATGCGGGCCTCGCGCCTGCCTCCGACCGCGCCATCGCACAGCTTGGCGCCTTCATCAAATCGCACGCATGAAGGACTTCGCCGCCCTTTTCACCGCGCTGGACCAGACCACCAAGACCGGCGTCAAGACCGCAGCGCTGGCCGAGTATTTCGCCACCGCGCCGGAAGACGACAAGATCTGGACCATCGCGCTTTTGTCGGGCCGCCGCCCGCGCCGTGCGATCACGACGACCAAATTGCGCGAATGGGCCGCCGAACGCGCGGGCATCCCGTTGTGGTTGTTCGAGGCCTGCTACCCGGTTGTCGGCGACCTGTCCGAAACCATCGCCCTTGTCCTGCCGGAGCCGAAATCGCGCATCGAAAAAAGCCTCAGCGCGTGGATCGCCACGTTGCGCGGGCTCGATAACGCGGACGAAGCCACCCGCAAAGCCGCCATTCTGGAGGCATGGGACGGGTTGCCGCCGATCGAACGCTTCGTCTTCAACAAGCTGATCACCGGCGGCTGGCGCATGGGGGTCAGTCAGAAACTGATGACCCGCGCACTGTCCAAGGCCACCGGGATCGAAGAGGCCGAGTTGACCCACCGCTTGATGGGGGATTGGTCGCCGGACACTGTCTCATGGGACAGCCTGATCGAGACGCACGATCCGACCGCCGACCTCAGCCGCCCTTATCCCTTCTATCTTGCCTACCAGCTGGAGCAAGAACCGCATGAACTTGGGGACGTAAGCGATTGGTTGGCCGAGCGAAAATGGGATGGCATCCGGGGGCAATTGATCCTGCGCGCCGGGGAACGCTACCTGTGGTCGCGGGGCGAAGACCTGATGACCGACCGCTTTCCCGAATTCGCGCAACTCGTGGATTTTCTGCCCTCGGGCACCGTCATGGACGGCGAAGTCCTTGCCTATGACGGGGCGGCCGAGACCCCGCTCAGTTTCAACAAGCTGCAACCTCGCATCGGGCGCAAGACCGTGCCGAAAAAGCTTCTGGCCGAGGCGCCGTGCATCCTCATGGCCTACGATTTGCTGGAATGGCAGGGCGCGGATTTGCGGCAGACCCCGCTGGCCGACCGGCGCGGCCTTCTGCAAGACGCCCTCGCCAACCTGCCGCCCGACCTGCCGATCCGCATCTCGCCGCGTGTCGAGGCCGACACCTGGCATGGGCTAGCCAACGCCCGCGCGATCAGCCGCGAGATCGGGGCCGAGGGGCTGATGCTCAAACGCCTCAACGCGCCTTACCTCGCCGGTCGCAAGAAGGGCGATTGGTGGAAATGGA
>CAZPJO010000203.1:0-5203 GCA_964586895.1 uncultured Roseicyclus sp. | reverse complement strand
GATGGGGACAACGGTGGCCTTGGGGATGGCGTTGAAGCCCACGAGGATCGGGTAGAGGCCTTCGCGGGCGAACCGCGAAAAGCCCATGACCATGCCGATGAGGGTGCCGACGATCACCGCGAGGCTGAGGCCGACCACGGTGCGCCAGAGGGTTTCCCAGCTTTTGACGATGAACAGATCCCAGAAGCGGATGTAGCGCGGGATCAGGTCGGAGGGGCTGGCCATGCGGAAATCGGGGAGTTGGTTCCACCAGACGAGGAACTCCCAAACACCCAGAATCCCTATGATAAATACCAGCGGGGCGATGATCTTGCGGGCGGTGTCATTCATTGCATCGCCCCCGGGATCGGGCCCTTGGCGGGCGCGGATTTCGGCGGCGCGACATCGTCGGCGGGTTGGCGGCCCTGGGCGATCTGGATCTGTTCGCGCAGCGTCGCCAACATGTCGGCGGCCTTGGGCGTGTAGAGATCTTCGAGACTGCGTTTGGCCGGAATATCGACATCGAGCACATATTGCGCGTGGGCAGGTCTGCCTGACAAAACAATGACTTGGTCGGCGAGGAACACGCTTTCGCGCAAGTCATGCGTGATCAGAAGGCAGGTGAACGGCTCTTGCGCGCGCAGGTCGTGCATGGTGCACCAGAGGTCTTCGCGGGTGAAGGCGTCGAGCGCGCCGAAGGGTTCATCGAGGATCAGGACGTCGGGCTTGTGGATAATGCTGCGGCACAGGCTCGCGCGTTGACGCATGCCGCCGGACAGTTCGGATGGGCGTTTGTTTTCAAAGCCTTGCAGGCCGACAAGCTCCAGCAGATACATCGCGCGGTCGCGCGCCTCGGCCTTGGACATGGGCGATTTGACGATTTCCATGGGCAGAAGGATGTTGTCCATGATGCTGCGCCATTCGAGCAGAACGGGGTTCTGAAACGCCATGCCAACCGTGGGGCGGGGCGAGGTAACCTTTTGATCATGCAGCCAAACTTCGCCCTCGTTGGGCTTCATCAAACCCGACACCAATCGCGTCAGCGTGGACTTGCCGCAGCCCGAGGGCCCCACCACGGCGCAGAACGTATTCTCGGGGATTTGCAGCGTCAGCGCGTCCAGAACGGGCAGCGGCCCGGCCTTGGTGGTGTAGGCATGCGTGACCGATTTAAGCTCGATCATCGGGGCGGTGGCGGTCATGGAGGGGGCCTTTGGTTGGGGCGCTGCGAGGCGGCGAATGCCCTGCATTTTTCTGTAGTTTTTCTGTAGTTTTTCTGTAGTGCATCGCGATGCCCGGCGCAGATGGCCGGGCATCGTCGTGGCGTGGACCGCGAACGGTAATCCGGGCGCTATTGCCCGCCAACCATGAGCACATCGCCTTCGGGCAGATAGGCGTCGGTGAAGTACAGCGCCGCGTCCTGCTCACCCTGGAACTCATAGGTCAGGGTAAGCTGTTCAAGCGCCGTGGCGAAGCGGTCAGCGTCGATGCCACCCATGCCGTTTTCCATCACGTAAGGCGTCAGGATGTTGCCGTCGATCGCGAGTTGCAGGCGACGTTCCTCAAGCTCCGCGTCACCGGCCGGGTTGCGTTCGATCACCGCAGCCGCACCAGCGGCCGGATCGGCGATGGCGGCGGCCGTGCCCTGGGCCACAGCGGTCAGGAAACCGGTCACGATCTCGGGGTTGGCCTCGGCGAAGTCGGTGTTGACGACGATGGCGTTGCCGTAAAGTTCGACCCCGTGATCGGCGAACATGATGGTGGTGATGTCATCCTCGGGCACGCCAAGGCGCGCAAGCGAAAGATAGGACGAGAAGTTGAAACCCGTCACGCTATCGACATTGCCTTCGGCGAGCATCGGTTCACGGGTCGGAAAGCCCACGGGTTCGACTGTGATGGTCGAGACGTCGATACCGTTCACCTCGGCCAGGATCGGGAATTGCGCCCAGGCGCCATCGGGCGGCGGCGCGCCGAGGATCGAGCCTTCGAGGTCGTCGATGCCCGAGATCCCCTGGCTGACGCGGCCGACGATGGAAAACGGCGGGCTGTCATAGACCATCATCACGGCGGTCACGGGCGCGCCCGGGTTCGTGTCGAGGAACCGGATCAGCGAATTGATATCGGCAAACCCGATGGGAAACGCGCCCGAGGCGACCTTGGGCAGCGCATCAAGCGAACCCTGCCCGGCGGTGATTTCCACGTTCAGGCCCTGTTCGGCGAAGTAGCCATTGTCGATGGCGAGGAAATAGGGGGCGGATGGGCCTTCAAAGCGCCAGTCGAGGGCGAAGGCGATATCGGTATCCTGTGCGGCGAGCGGCGTCGCGGCAAGTACGGCACCCGCAAGTGCGGCGGGCAGAATGCGTGTAAACACGGGCGGTCTCTCCTTGTTGGTGTCCCTTTTCGGGCGGCGGTTCAGTGGCCGCACCGGGGACAACATCGTCAATGCGCAGCGGTCTGTTGCGATGCGTCGGAGTATGAATTGCGCGATTCCGGGCAGCTTTGCACATTTTTTGTGCAGGACGTGAGCGGAGGGAAGGAGGGGGGCCTCAGAGTCTGGTGCGGCACGCCACGAAGCCGTTGGCCGACAGCGACGGCTCAGCCGGGGTCAGGCCGAGGGCCGTAAGCCGGTCGGGATAGGCCAGCGCGCCCGAACCGGTTTCAAACAGAACCTCGGTCCCATCAAGCGGCACGAATTCGAAGGTCGGCTCGACGCGAGGGTCAAGCGGGCCGTTGGCGGCCCCGATGTATTGGGCGATCACGTCGCGCACGGAATCGGTGCAGGTCAGGACCGCTTCGACGCCGGTTTTGGGAAGGATATAGCCGCCCCCCGCCGCGCGGTAGGAATTGGTCACGATCAACGCCTCGTCCGTGTCGCGCACCGGTTCGCCGGATGCGAAGCAAAGGTTGCGGATACGGCTGGCGGTGGGGTCGGTTTGCAGGCCCTCGGCATCGGTGCGCGGCGGTTGCGAGACGTCGATGCGATAGCGCAGGCCGGTGATCCGGTCGAATTTGTAGGGCGCGAATTCGTGGTTGATAAGCGGTTGCGGATGCGCCCCGCCCGGCGTGATCCGGTTGTAGATCGAGGCGCTGCGTTCGAGCCAGTCGCGCAGGCCCGCGCCGTTCATCCGCAGCACGCAAATCGTGTTGGGATAGACATAGAGATGCGCGGCATGGCGGAACTTCAGCGCGCCGCTGGGGATGTCGGTGTATTGGGTGACGCCGCCGCGCCCGCCGGCGCGAAACGGGGCGGCGGCCGATAGAACCGGCAGGCCCGCCAGATCGGGGCGCGCGGCGATGAAGGGCATGACGGCGGCGCGTTTGGCATCGGCGACGACCTGCGTGGCGGCGCAGGGCGCGAGGGTCGAGAAATAGGTTTGCAGCGGCACGGCGGTTTGCCCCAGCGGCGTTCCGACATGGCCGCGGGTGGTGCGGTGGGCCCGGGCGACTTCCTTGCGGAGCTTGGGAAAGGGGCTGAGCAGGCGGATCAGGCGGGCCTTGTCCTTGCGTGTGGTCCGAGGGACGGCAGGCGTGGACACATGGGCGGTCTCAAGGTGCCATTTGGCGGCGGAGGCGGTGTCTTTGTCGGCCGGGGTCAGCACCAGATCGACGAGGCCCAGATGCGTGCCATAGGCGCCGGGCTGCACGATGGGGACATTGTTTTCCGGCACGCGAGCCGCGGTCAGATCATGGGTATGGCCCGCGACCACAACATCGACACCGGCCCGGGCGGCCACTTGCAGGGCCATGTTTTCGGACCCCGGGGGGGCGTCCAGGACCCCAAGGCCGCTGTGGGTGAGTGCGACGACGATATCGGCCCCTTCATCGCGCAGGGCGCAGGCCTCGGCGGTGATGGCGGTGACGATATCGGAGAACACCAGTGTGCTTGCGAGCGCCGGGTTGGACCATGCGGTGACATTGGGCGGCAGCGCCCCGGTGACGCCCACGCGCAGGGGATGGGCGCGCCCCGCTTCGTCAAGCATCGTCCGTTCCAGAATCAGGCGCGTGCGCATGAAGGGCGTGCCGTCGTGGTTCCGGGCATTCGCCACAACCAGAGGAAAGCTGGCGGTGGACAGCGAGGTTTGCAGGTAATCGAGGCCGAAATCGAAATCGTGATTGCCGAGCGTGGCGGCATCATAGCCGAGCGCGTTCATCACCGAGATCATCGGGTTCGGCGCACCGCTTGGCAGGATCTTGGACAGGATGGTATCGGCCAGAGGCGTGCCTTGCAGCGTGTCGCCATTGTCGAACAGAAGCGTGTTGGGCGCGTCGGACCGGGCCGACAGGATAAGCTCCGCCAGGCGGGCGAGCCCGATACCGGACGCCCGGTTGGCCGTGTAATAGTCAAACGGCAAAAGGTGCGCATGCAAGTCCGTTGTGGCCAGAAGGCGCAAATGCACCTGATCCAGCCCTGCAGAAACGTGCGGCGTTCTTATCGCCCTTGAGAGCGTCATGTTTGTTACCCAGTCCTTCGCATCCAAATTGATGTGAACGGGGGGCGAGGCGAAGGGGTGGATGAACGATTTCCAAACATTTTATGCACAGACGTGTCGGTGTTGCCCTGCGGCCATAGAAATGGCACGTGACGTTAACGGAAGGTATGCCCATGAAACACGCAGAATCGGTGACGTTCGGGACGTCCGGCCTGAACCGTGCGGCGGAACTGCGCAGCGATTCCAAGGCGCTGACGGCCGCGCTGGAGGGGGGCTGTGCGCAGGTGCTGCCGGTGTGGCGGGGCAAGCCGATGGTCACGGGCGACCCGGGCCATGGCGAGGTTGCGCTGGCGTTCCGGCCCGCCGATGCGGCCGTGTTCGGACGCGCCGCAGAGCCGCCGATCCTGTTGGGCCAGGACGCGGATGGCGAGACGCTTTTGTTCGCGCGCGACGTGTCGGCATGGACGCCCGCGGATGTCGATGAAGAGGGGGTGAACGCGTTCCTCGACCCATCGGTGCAGGTGCATCCGTCGGAGCAATCGAGCGGCGCGGCATTCCGCGAATTGCGCGGTCTGATGAGCGCGTTGACGCGGCGCGATGCGGAATTGGCGGCAACGGCGCGCGCGATCCTGACCTGGCACGCGACGCATCAGTTCTGCGCCAAATGCGGCGCGAAAAGCGATCTGACGATGGCGGGATGGCAGCGCGATTGCCCGACCTGCGGCGGGCAGCATTACCCGCGCACCGACCCTGTGGTCATCATGTTGATCACGCATGGAAATTCGGTGCTTGTGGGT
>CAZPJO010000202.1:0-5218 GCA_964586895.1 uncultured Roseicyclus sp. | reverse complement strand
CAGCGACTCCAACTGCATCCGACGACGTTTCGCACGCGGTTGCCGCGATGGAAGGCATCTGGGAAACGCAACGTGGCGCGCCGCTTCTGTTGTTTGCCCTGCCCGATGAAGAGGCACGCACGAACCACGCCGAAATCGGTATTCCGGGCCTTGCGTCGTTGATCCTGACGCATTCGTGGGATGGCGAGGTGACCGGCTTGAATGACTACGTGGCCGAGGATGGCACCGTGATGCACCCGCCCGTGGCGCCCGTGTTCTGGAGCTTCCGCGTGATGGTGGGCACCGGCATGGCGATGCTTGGTCTGTCGTGGCTGGCCGTCTTCGTGATGTGGCGGCGTCGGCATATGCACGAGGCATCGGACACGCGCCATTGGCTGGCGGTGGAAGGTCTGCCCAAGCTGTTCCTGATCGCGCTGGTGCCGATGGCGTTCAGCGGTTGGGTTGCTACGCTAGCCGGTTGGTACACGACCGAAATCGGGCGTCAGCCATGGTTGGTAAACGGCGTCGTCACAACGGCAGAGGCCGTGGCCCAAGTGCCGGCTGGCATGGTTGCGGGCACGTTGATCGGCTACCTCGTGGCCTATGGTGCGCTTCTCTTCGCCTATATCAGCGTGATCGTCTATCTCGCCCGCAAGGCGGCGCGTGGCGACGATGGCCGGGCGATCGACATGGACCATTCCGGCAAGGCGCAGGTGGCTGCGCTTACGCCGGCGGAGTAAGCGGATATGTTTCCTGACTTTGCCAATCCGGCTGAATGGCTGCCGTGGGTGTTTGCGTCGCTGATGGGGTTTTCGATCCTCGTTTACGTGGTGCTTGACGGGTTCGACCTTGGCGTGGGGATCCTGTTTCCCCTCGCCGACGCGTCCGAGCAGGACAAGATGATCGGCTCCATCGGGCCGTTCTGGGACGCCAACGAGACATGGCTTGTGCTTGCGGTGGGGCTGCTTCTGGTGGCGTTTCCGTCGGCGCACGGAATGATCCTGACGGCGCTGTATCTTCCGGTGTTCATCATGTTGATCGGTCTGATCCTGCGCGGTGTTGCGTTTGAATTTCGCGCCAAGGCCCATGCCAAGCACAAGAAGCTGTGGAACAACCTGTTCTTTGTCGGCTCGACCCTCACGGCGCTGAGCCAGGGGTTCATGTTGGGCATTTACATCATGGGTCTGGAACAGACGCTGGCCACCTATGCCTTCGGCGCATTGACGGCGGTGGCGCTGGCGGTCGGCTATAGCTTCATCGGCGCGACCTGGTTGATCCACAAAGCCGAGGGCGCGCTGCAGTTAAAGGCCGTGCAATGGGCGAAGGAAAGCCTTTGGGGGATCATTATCGGGATCGGGGCCGTGTCACTGGCCACGCCGTTGGTGTCGACCCGGATCTTTGACCGGTGGCTGGATTTTCCGAATGCGCTCTACCTCGCGCCGATCCCGATCATATCGCTGATCCTTGTGGTGTGGGTGTGGCGCATGATCCGGCAGATGCCGTATGAAGGCGATGCGCGGTCGTGGTTGCCCTTTGCCGTGAGCACCGCGATTTTCGCCCTCGCCTATATCGGGTTGGCCTACAGCTTCTATCCCTATGTCGTGCCGGATCAATTGACGATCTATGACGCGGCAGCAGCCCCCGAGAGCCTGTTTATCATCTTTGTGGGTGCGTGTTTCGTGGTGCCGACCATCGCGGGGTATTCCGTGCTGGCCTATTACATCTTCCGGGGCAAGGCGACGGCGCTGCGCTACGACTAAGCGCGTGCCTGAGCCAATTGCGGGGCAGGGCCGATTTGGGTTTTGCCCCGCGCCTTTTGCGCGGCATACGGAGTGTCAGATGAAATCAGAAATCGACGCTGACCCCGGGCAGGTTGAGAGAGCCGATAAGGTCGCGAACCTCTTGCCGGGCGGCAACGTTGGAGATGTTGAGCCGCTCCACCCCAAGATCGCGCAGGTCAAGCAGGGTCATGCCGGAGGGGAACATTTCGCGGAAGATCACCCGTTCGGAAAAGCCGGGCGCGACGCGAAACCCAATGCGCTTGGCAAGTTCTTCGAGCGCTTTGCCGATCTTGCGTTTGTTGTGCATCTGCTGCGACGGAAGCCGGTTGCGGACCACGATCCAATCGGTGGGCTGTAGCCCGGCCTTGGCGCGCAATTGCCGGGCATGCCAGACCATTTCCGAATAGACGGATGGCCCCTTGAGCTCGTAGGTGCCGCCGTCAATCTTGGCCAGCAGGTCGAAATCGACGAAGCTGTCGTTAAGCGGTGTGACAAGCGTGTCGGCCAGCGAATGCGCCACCTGGCTCAGGCGCGTGTGACTGCCGGGGCAATCGATGACGATGAAATCGCAGCTGTCCTCGTGCTCGGCCACGGCGGCGGACAGGCGGCGATCATAAATGTTCTCGCCCTCGGCGATGTCGTCGGGCGAGAGATCCGGCAGATCGAGGACAAGCGGGCAGGCCGCATCCATGCCCTTGCGTTTGATCGTGGCCTCGCGGTTTTGCAGATACCGGTGGAAACTGCGCTGGCGCAGATCAAGGTCGAGCCCCCCCACCACATGGCCCATACGCGCCAGAGCGGTGGCGATATGCATGGCCGTTGTGGATTTACCGGAGCCACCTTTTTCATTCCCGAGCACGATAATATGTGCCATTTGCCTGTCCCGCCTTGTGCCTGCGTTCTCTGCCCGTAGTCGCAACATCTTGGCGCCCGTCAAATAAGGGGCGCGAGGTGTTGAGGTGCACTATAGGGCGCGCCGCCGTGCCTGTTAAGCCGAAAGCGCCGGGAGTGGACCGAATCGTGCGGCCCATGCGACGGTTTTGCAGCAACGGGAGGGTCGGCATGCAGCATGACAGATACGGTAATCCGCTCGGCACGCAATCGGCCGAGGCGGCGGCGTCTTACGTGCAGGGCGTGGATCACATCCTTGCCAATACGTTCGGCGGTGTGGAGGCGATGGCACATGCGGTCGCGTTGGATGCGCAATTCGCGCTGGGTCACATCGGCCATGCGCGGGCGTTGATGTATGCCAATGACATGGGCGGGGCGCGCGCGGCGGTGGATCGGGCGGCGGCATTGAGCGATGGGTCAAGCGACAGGGAGCGGTCCCAGATCCAGATCTACGTCCTTTTGATGGGCGGCAAACCGGTCGAGGCACGCGCAGCGGTGCAGGCCCATGTCCGCGACTGGCCCCGTGATGCGCTTGTGGCGCAGTTGAATTGCCAGGTCTTCGGCCTGATCGGGTTTTCCGGTTGCGCGGGGCGTGAGGCCGAGATGCTGGCCTATACGTCCGCGCTTGCGCCGGCCTATGGCGAGGATTGGTGGTTCCTGTCGGTCCATGCGCAATCTTTGTGCGAAAACGGGCGACCGGACCGGGCGTTGGAGGTCATGGAGCGGTCGCTGGCGCTTTATGACGGCAATGCGAATGCGAGCCATTTCAAGGCCCATGCCCTGTATGAGATGGGGCAAACGGCACAGGGCCGGACATATCTTGATGATTGGATGGAAGGCTACGACCCGCGCGGCCTGTTGCACGGGCATTTGTCGTGGCACGCGGCGCTTTGGGCGTTGGAGCAGGGCGACATGACGGCCTTCTGGCGATGGTATGACGGCGGCGTCGGGCCGGGGACGGGGCCGGGTTCGGCCCTGCCGATCAACGTTTTGACGGATGCAGCGGCGCTTTTGTGGCGCGCGGAACTGGCCGGGCAGAATATCGCGCCGGAGCGGTGGCACACGGTCAGCGCCTACGCGACGGAACGCTTCGCAAACCCGGGGCAAAGCTTCGCCGACATGCATGCCGCGTTGGCCCATGCGATGGCGGGTGACGGGGCGGCGCTGGCCAAACTGGCGGAGGCGTCGCGCGGGTTCGCGGCCGATCTGGTGCGGCCTGTGGCACGAGGGTGGCAGGCGGTGGCGCGGCAGGATTGGGACGGCGCGCTGGAGGCGTTGACGCCGGTGATGGCGGATCATGCGCGGTTCGGCGGCAGCCGGGCACAACGCGATCTTCTGGAGTTGACGTGGATGCTGTGCCTGATGCGGCTGGGGCGGAAGGACGAAGCCAAGCGTGCGGCGGCCACGCGGCGGCCGGTGTTTGCGGATGCGGCCCCTCTGGCGGGATACGCCTGAATGTGGCGTGTCGCGCGATGGGCGCTCCTCCGCGCTCTGCGCGTCCTCGCAGGTGAAACGCGAAACGCCGCCCCGGTTGAGGGCGGCGTTTTTTGATCAGGTCGAAGGAAAGGGTGCTTAGAAGCCCAGGCCTTCGTACTTCTTTTTGAACTTCGACACGCGGCCGCCGGTGTCGAGCAGGCGCGCTCCGCCGCCGGTCCAGGCGGGGTGCACCGTGGGGTCGATGTCGAGCGACAGCGTGTCGCCCTCGGCGCCCCAGGACGAGCGCATTTCGACAACGTCACCGTTGGTCATCTTCACGTTGATCACGTGGTACTCGGGATGCAGATCCTTTTTCATATCCGTATCTCCTTAGGCTTCGGCGCTTTTGCGCGGCTTGTAGGTGGTATCTTCGGCGATACGCGCGGACTTACCACGACGGGCGCGCAGGTAGTACAGCTTGGCGCGGCGCACACGGCCCCGGCGCACGACGGCGATGCTGTCGATGTTGGTCGAGTGCAGGGGGAACACGCGTTCCACGCCCTCGCCCGAGGAAATCTTGCGCACGGTGAACGATCCGGCAATGCCTTCGCCGTTCTTGCGTGCGATGCAGACGCCTTCGAAGTTCTGAATACGGGTGCGGGTGCCTTCGGTCACGCGGAAGCCCACGCGTACGGTGTCACCGGCTTTGAAATCGGGAATGTCTTTCCCGAGGGCGGCGACTTGTTCCGCCTCGATCTGTGCGATCAGGTCCATCTGATGCGCTCCTTTTTTGACTGTTTCTGCGCGGTTTGCCCGCGGATCATTTCTTTTTTGCTGCGGGACACGTTCCTGCAAACGACGACAGCGGCCCGGGTCACTTGGGGCCGCTGCGTTGGGCTGCGTATAAGGGGCAATTGGGGACGGAGCAAGAGCCACTTGCACGCGGGCAGGACACTAAATCACTCCAATCGTAATGCCGATAGCAAGGGTGATCAAAGCGCAAATCAGGTAGCCGATGAAGACCGGCAATGGTCGAAGCAAGCGTTTACAGATTTCGTCAAGCAAGATCGCTGCGACCCCTACAACCGGGCCTATGAACAAAAAACCGAGGAAGAAAAGGACCAAGAACGAGAAACGAGTTACGCGATGCA
>CAZPJO010000201.1:0-5231 GCA_964586895.1 uncultured Roseicyclus sp. | reverse complement strand
AAGGCCTCGTTGATGCGTTCTGGTTCAATGAGGGCCAGGTCTGCTGCGCCGGATCCCGCCTTTTGGTGCAGGAAGGCATCGCCGAGGATTTTCACACACGCCTCAAGGCGCGCATGGCGACCCTGCGCATCGGCGATCCGATGGACAAATGCATCGACGTCGGCGCCATCGTGGACCCGGTCCAACACGCCGCGATCACCAAGATGGTCGGCGCTTCCAACGGCGAAATCTACCAACCGCCGCTGGACATGCCTGAAACCGGCTGCTTCTACCCGCCAACGCTGATCACCGGGCTGCACACCGCCAACCCTTTGATGCACGAAGAAATCTTCGGCCCTGTCCTTGTCTCCACGACCTTCCGCACGCCCTCCGAGGCGGTCGAGATCGCCAACAACACGCGCTACGGGCTGGCTGCGACGCTCTGGACCGAGACCCTGAACCTCGCGCTCGACATTGCACCGAAACTGGCCGCCGGGGTGGTCTGGGTGAACGCCACGAACCTCTTCGACGCGGCCGCCCCCTTCGGCGGCGTGCGCGAAAGCGGTTTTGGGCGAGAAGGCGGCTGGGACGGTCTGCACGCCTACCTCAAACCCACCGCCAAACTGACCCCCGCCAAACCGCTCACCCCCCCCGGGGCACCCGACGCGCCCGCCACGGGGCCCCTCGACCGCACCGCCAAGATGTATATCGGCGGCAAGCAGGCCCGCCCCGACGGCGGCTACAGCCAAGCGCATTACGCCAAATCCGGCGCGCTTCTGGGCCATACCGGCCTTGGCAACCGCAAGGATATCCGCAACGCCGTCGAAGCCGCCGCAAATGCAAAAGCATGGTCCAAAACCACTGGTCACCTGCGCGCGCAAATCCTCTACTACCTTGCCGAAAATCTCTCCGCCCGTGCGCCTGAATTCGAAGACCGCCTGCGCGATCTGACCGCCACCTCCGCTGCCAAAGCCAAGGCCGAAGTCGCGGCCACGCTCGACACCCTGTTCACCTACGCCGCCTGGGCCGACAAATACGACGGGGCCGCCAAAGGCGTGCCGATCCGCGGCATCGCGCTGGCAATGCACGAACCGGTCGGCACCATCGCGGCGCTGGCCCCCGATGACGCACCCCTCCTCGGATCTGCGACCCTCCTCGCAGCAGCACTCAGCATGGGCAACCGCATCGTGCTCGCCCCAAGTCAGGCCGCCCCGCTGGCCATCACCGACCTTTATCAGGTGATCGACACCTCCGACGTGCCCGGCGGGGTGGTCAATATCGTCACCGGCCTGCATGCCGATCTTGCGCCCACGATGGCCTCGCACGCCAATGTCGACGCGCTGTGGTCCTTCTCGCCCCACGCCGATACAGCGGCCATGGAAAAGGCGAGCGCCCTGAACCTCAAACGGACCTGGATCGCCCACGCGGGCAACCCCGAATGGGCCACGCTGGACCCGAGGACCGCCCTCGCGCACGCCACGGAAACCAAGACAATCTGGGTGCCCTACGGCGAATAGGCGCCCCTTTTCATCTTGCCCAAAAAACCTCCGCCGGAGGCTTTGGTCCGCCTGCAAAGCGCGCCACGTCCCATCGACGGGCTCACGTGGGCCAATGTTTGAAAAGGCATGCGGCGGCAGCCGCGCAATCTGGCCAGGGCGGCGTCAGCCGCGCCCGGACAGCCGGTCTTTCACCTTCGCCCACCGCACCGAAGCCGCATCGACGATCGGAAGGATCACGCGGTCCTCGAACCGCTCCCACATCCGCCAGATCATCAACAGGATCACCATTAGCACCAGCAGGATCACAATCGGCATCCACGGGATCAACGTGACATCCGGCCCGTCGACGCGTTGGATGGACAGCGCATTGGGGTAGGATGACAAAAGGTTGCTCCGCCAGCCGTAATGGGTGATCGCAACCCATTCGGGCTCAGAGCGACTGGACCGCAGGTCTTGCGCCTCGGTCTGCAAATCCTGACTGTCGATCTTGAAATACGGCGGCCAGCCAAAGATCCCGGTGTCTTCGTTGCGGAAATCGATGGGGGTTTCGTCGGGCCGCACCGCGCTGATGATGCGCACGTCGCGCTGCACCGATGTGCCCTCCGCGCCGCTGTCGGATTGTGCAAAGAACCACGCGCTCCACCCCGAAATCTCGGTCAGCTGAAGCTGCGTATCCACGATCCGCACCACGTCGCGCTGCGGCAGGGTGTAATGCAGGAACGCACCGAAGATCGCGAAGACGATCAGAAGAAAGATGATCCGGGCCCAACGCATGTGCGCTCCTTCAGTTGGTCAACGCCACAAAGGCGACAAGTCCGGCCAAGGGAATGACATAGACGCAGATGACAAGCCACACCCTTATGCGCGACGACGCCGCCGCGATGCGCGCGTCCACCCAGGCCTCGCGCGTGTCCGGGCGGCCCGCCTGCACCCAATCCTCTTCCAGCCGCATCCGCGCGCCGGAGCGCAGGTAGAAGAACATGCACACGTAAACCACACTCAGCCCGATCATCATCACGATCGCGATGCGCCCCAGTCCCAGCATTCTTCCCTCCAAGCTTCACCCGTTTCCACCGATATAGGGCGGAAACCCGACAATTGGCAGGGCTTGCGAACAGATCGCGCGCGGCGCAGATTTGGCCCATGTCCGAACAGACCCTCCTCAATGCCGTCATGGCCCGCCGCGATGACCTGATCACCCTTACGCAGGACCTGATCCGCATCCCGACGCTCAATCCCCCCGGTCGCAATTACCGCGAAATCTGCGGATATCTCGCAGAGCGCCTTGGCCGGAGCGGCTTCACGGTCGAGATGATCCGGGCCGAAGGCGCCCCCGCCGACAGCATCACCTATCCCCGCTGGAACCTCGTGGCGCGCTACGTGGGCGGCGCGGGCGACTGCGTGCATTTCAACAGCCACCATGATGTCGTCGCCGTGGGTCACGGCTGGACCAAGGATCCCTTCGGCGGCGAATTGGAAGATGGCCGCATCTACGGGCGCGGGGCTTGCGACATGAAAGGCGGGCTCGCGGCCTCCGTCATCGCGGCCGAAGCCTTCATTGCATCCCACCCCACCTTCAACGGCACCATCGAGATTTCCGGCACAGCAGACGAAGAATCCGGCGGCTATGGCGGCGTCGCCTATCTTGCCGAACAGGGGTATTTCGACCCCGCCCGCGTGCAACACGTCATCATCCCCGAACCGCTCAACAAGGATCGCATCTGTCTGGGCCATCGCGGTGTCTGGTGGGCCGAGATCGAAACCCACGGCCGCATCGCCCACGGCTCCATGCCGTTCCTCGGCGATTGCGCCGTGCGCCACATGGGTGCCGTTCTGCAAGAGATGGAACGCAGCCTATTTCCCCTGCTGGCCACAAAACACACCGATATGCCCGTCGTCCCCAAAGGCGCGCGGCAATCCACCATGAACATCAACGCGATCCATGGCGGCGAGCCGGTCCAGGACGCCGATTACACCGGTTTCCCGTCGGCCTGCGTGCCCGACCGCTGCAAGATCACCATCGACCGCCGCTACCTGATCGAGGAAAACGAAGGCGAAGTCCGCGCCGAGATCGAAGCCGTTCTGGAAAAGGTCAAAGCCGAGCGTCCGAATTTCCGCTACGAATTGACCGAACTTTGGTCCGTGTCGCCAACGATGACCGACCGCGATGCGCCCGTGGTCAAGACCGTCGAAGCCGCGATTGCGAAGGTCCTGGAAAAACAGGCGGATTTCGTGGTGTCACCGGGCACTTACGATCAAAAACACATCGACCGCATCGGCAAGTTGAAGAACTGCATCGCCTACGGTCCCGGCATCCTCGACCTTGCGCACCAGCCCGATGAATGGGTCGGCGTGCAGGATATGGAAGACTCGGCCAAGGTCATGGCCCTGACGCTGGCCGAATTGCTGCTGTAGCGCCGCTCAGGCGTATTCAACAAAGCCCAGATGGCGCAACGCGCGGCTGGCAAGATCGCGTGCGGCGGCATCACCCGCCATCATCTCATCGTTGAGCTGTTTGATCAGGCCGCTCAACGTGCGTGCGCTGGTTTGATCCTGAATGAACGGTGCCACCTCATCGCGACCAAGCGACAGGATCTCTTGCGAACTCGGCATGTGGATGTCCCCCGATGCGCATTTTGGTGTTTCGTCCTTAATGAACGTTAAGGGGATTCGCCCCGATCCCGATGTCCGAATCCGACACCTGCCGCCATCTATCCACAGGATTCCGCGCCTCTGCCCAATCCGCAGGCACACCGCCCCGCGCCGCCGCCGCGCACTTTTCGGTAGGATTCCGCCCCAACCCTGCGCAACAATGGGCAAAACACGACCACAGAAAACAAGACCACTGGGAGATCATCCATGACCCGCCACCTTCGCCTGTCCGCCGCCATCCTGGCCCTGACGACCAGCGCCGCCCTCGCGCAACAGAGCACCATCACCATCGGCATGCAGCTTGAGCCGCCGATGCTTGACCCCACCGGCGGGGCCGCCGCCGCCATCGACGAAGTCACCTATGCCAATATCTTCGAAGGCCTGACCCGCTTTGGCTCGGACGGCGCGATCCTTCCCGCGCTCGCCGAAAGCTGGGACATCTCCGAGGATGGCACCACCTACACCTTCACCCTCCGCTCCGGCGTCACCTTCCATGACGGCGCGGCGATGAATGCCGAAGATGTCGTCTTCTCGCTCGACCGCGCCCGCGCCGAGGATACGACCAACGCGCAGGCCGCCCTGTTCGCCAATATCACCGGCGTCGAGGCTGTGGATGACACCACCGTCACCATCACGCTCGATGGCCCCGATGGCGCGTTCCTGTTCGACATGGCCTGGGGTGATGCGGTGATCGTCGATCCCGCCTCCGCCGATGACAACGCCACCAATCCCATCGGCACCGGCCCCTTCCGCTTCGTCGAATGGCGGCAGGGCGACAGCATCGAACTGGCCCGCAACGATGCCTATTGGGGCGAGGCCGTGGCGCTTGAGGCCGCGACCTTCCGCTTCATCTCCGACCCCAACGCCGCCTTCGCCGCCATGATGGCCGGCGATGTCGATGCCTTCCCCGTCTTCCCTGCGCCTGAAACTTTGGCGCAATTCGATGGCAACCCGCAGTTCAACGTCATCGTCGGCTCGACCGAAGGCGAAACCATCCTCGCCATGAACAACGGGGCCGAGGCGCTGCAAGACATCCGCGTCCGCCAAGCCATCACCCATGCCATCAACCGCCAGGATATCATCGACGGCGCGATGTTCGGC
>CAZPJO010000200.1:0-5234 GCA_964586895.1 uncultured Roseicyclus sp. | reverse complement strand
GAGGCCCCCAGACCACCCCCCGGGCGCGCCGGCGCCTTCAAGGGTGCAGGGTGTCCGGCAAAGCGACCCATGCATGTGTTCAAACCTGTCGGCTGACACCCGGCAGGCCACGTGACCGCATTCAAGCGGCGCCGCTTTCCTCTCGCTTCCACCCCTTCGCTCAGGAAGCCACCCCAACCCGAGACCCGGCCCCACGGCCCCGCCAAACCCTCTGCCCCGCAGAGCCCACATTTGGCGCGGTCCGTATCGCCCGTGCGTGAATGATTGTGGAATGGCCCAAGGGCGAGTGGCGGCGCCCCGTCAGATCAGGCGCGTCCTTATTGGCTCAGTCGCGCACGTCGACAAACAGGTTCTCACTGTCCGCCACATCGACCCGTTCATGCTCGATCGTTCCGTTGTTGATGTCGCGCACTTCGACCGTGCCGTCGGCATTGCCGATCACCAACACATCGCAAATGTCGAGGAACAGACCATTCTCCACCACGCCGGGGATCTGGTTCAGCACCAGGCTGACCTGCGCGGGTTGCTCGATCCGGCGCAGATGCAGGTCGAGGATGTAATTCCCCTCGTCGGTGCGAAACGGCTCCGTCCCGCTTTGCCGCAAGGAGGTCGCGCGCCCCTGCACACCGACATTCGACAGCATCTCTTCGATCAGCGCCTTGGTCGTCTGCCAGCCGAAGGGAATGATCTCCACCGGCAATGGAAAGGCGCCGAGCGTGTCGACCTGCTTGGACAGATCGGCGATCACAACCATCAGGTCGCTGGCCGTGGCCACGATCTTTTCATGCAGCAACGCGCCGCCGCCGCCCTTGATCAGGTTGAGGTTGGGGTCGTATTCATCCGCCCCGTCGATCGTCAGATCAAGCCAGCGGACCTCGTCGAGCGTCTTGACCGTCACGCCCACTTCACGCGCCAGATCGGCGGTGCGGGTCGAGGTCGCGACCCCGGTGATCTGCATCCCCTCTTCGCGCACCAACTCGCCAAGGCACCGCACCATCCACGCCGCGGTCGATCCCGTGCCGAGCCCCACGCGCATGCCGTCTTCCACAAATTCCACCGCCCGGCGGGCGGCAACGTATTTGGCTCTGTCGATGGGGGAAAGCTCGGCCGTCATGGGCAGGTCTCATTCGTTAATGGCAGCGATCCGTTACCCATAGCGGTTGCTCAGGCGGGGGGCGAGTGAAAATCCGCACCCTCCAGCGCGTCGATGGCCTGATCAAGCATGTCGCGCGGCAAGATCAGCAAACAGCCCGGCCGGTCGGACTGCAGGCGGACAGGTCCCCCCAATGCGCGGTTCGACGTCCCGATCCGGCGCGCCGGATGCAACTCGATCTCGTCAAACGACCATTCCAGCCCGGACAGCCCCAAGGTCACGGTATCAAACGGAAACAACGACACGCGCGTGCGCTCGGGCAAGGCGATCTCAAGGCGGTGAGGCAGATGCAGGACAAGGTCTTGTTCCCCGATCACGATCACCTTTTGCCACGGCACCCGCACCAGCACATGCAACACCGCCAATTCGTGATCCAGACGCGCACCGGAAAACCCCGTGGCAAGGATCAGGGGCGCGTCGATACGGGTTAGCGCCTTTTCGAAATCAGTGCTGTCCTGTTCGGTCACCTTAATGAGCCGATCCGAGGGAATCGCCCCCCGCCCGGCCTGTGAAAACGAATCCAAATCGCCGATAACGGCGTCCGGAACCCTGCCAAAGCGCAGGATTTCATCGCCGCCACCATCCGCGCCGACAAAGAATTTTGCGCGCTTTTGGGACAATTCGAAGGCAGTTTCATCCGCCGCGCCGCCGCCGACCAAGGCCACCGGAGCGTTGTATTTCAAGGACAATCCGTCGCCGTTCATTGGATTGTCCACATTGTTGCCATGGTCCGGGGCTTTGATCACCAAAAGGTCCAATTCGTGTCGCTTTTTACTGGAAACAGTTTGTTACACCTTTTGTGAGGATGATAAATTCCGGTTTCAAGCCGGACGAGCAGAGTGGCAGAGCTATGAGTGATGAAAACAAGATCCTGACGGTTTCCTACGGCACGTTTTCCTGCACCCTTGAGGGTTTTGAACGCCCGTTCGAGGCAATGAAAGCGGTGGCAGAATATTTCCGAGATTTGGCGGCGGAAGACCGCTATTTCGGGGCCGAACCGCCGACACCGGATGCGGACACATTGCATCGCATCACCGAGGCCGCCATCCAGCGCCGTGTTGAATCGCGGATGGTCGAAAACGGTCTTATCATGCGGCCCGAAGGCGCACCCGCCGAAGACACTCCCGCCTTTGAAAGCGCCACCGAGCGCGCCTTCAACCGCAGCCCCGAGGTCGAAGACGCCGTCGAAAGCGTCAGCCCGGAGGCCCCTGCCGCCCCCAAAGCGACATTGGCCGGCGTTGCCACTGCAACCGCGACGGCCGCCGCATTGGCGCGTGCCGAGGCGGACGCTGAAGCCGAAGAAGACGAATTTGAGCCGGAATTCGAGGCCGAGGTGGCACCGGATTGGCCCGAAGACGCGCCCGAAGAGACAGAAGAGACAGAAGAACCCGCCCAGACCGCCGAGGCAGAGGCCCCCGAACCGATCAGCGCCACTGAGGCCGAGCCGGAAGCGGAGACGGTCGCGGAAGACCCGGCGCCCGAAGCAATCGACATCATCGAAGAGCCGCGCGCAGACGATGCCGCATCGATGGACGAGGAAAACGCACCGGACGCAGAAGAGAATGCGGCAGCTGATGAACAGGCCGAAGAGGTGGACCTTGCGGGCGACGATCATGTCGAAACGCCGCAATCCGATGGCGTGGCCGGCGCGGATACGTTGATTGCCGTTGCCGCAGCGCTCGCCGCCGGCGATATCGTTGAAGACGACGCCGCACTGGTCGAAGCGGAAACCGATGTCGAGGACGCGTATGACGATTCCATCGCAGCCGGTCTCGACGACCTTGATCTGACCGATGACGATGCGGACGAAGAAGGGCTCGACTCGATCTTCGCCGCAGAGCAGACCGAAGAAGCCGCGTTCGACGGCGCCTCGGTCGCCGCACGTCTGGCACGGATCCGCCGCGCAGCCCTTGCCGATATCGACGAGGCACCTGCCACCGTTCAGCCCGACGACGAATTGATCTCGGCCGGTGGTGACGGTGCGGAGCCCGAGCCGGTGATGGAAACCGACGACGACGCGGCCCTTGCGGCCCTCGCCGCCGCCTTCGCGAACACGAGCCCCGCAAAGGCCGCCGCATCCGATGAGGCCGAAGAAGAGGCACCGGTCGCAGACGCCCCCGAAACCGAAGCCGTCGAAGCAGTCGAAGCCGAAACAATTGAGGCCGAATTCGAAGCGGCGGACGACAGCATTGCAGCCGTCTCGGACATGGTTGCGCCCGAAGTCAGCGACATCGCGGACGACACCGCAGCTGAAGCAGACGACGCGCCGACGGCCACCGACGAGATCGTTGAACCAAGTGCCGCAGAGGCCGACACCAGCGATGCACCGACGCTCGACGAGACGCCGGATCGGACCCATTTCGCAGAGAGCGAAGATCGCGGTGACGAGGATATGGATCGCCTCTTCGAGGCGACCGAGGGCCGTTTGGCCACGGTCGAGACCACGCGCCGCCGCGCCAATATCGAGCATCTGAAGGCTGCCGTCGCCGCCCGTGCGGCCGAATCGCAGCTTGCCGCCGAAGGCGCATCGGTCGCCGATATGACGGGTCGTGAAGACGATGCCGCCGAATATCGGGAAGACCTGGCGCGCGTCATGCGTCCGCGCCGCGTCAGTGTTGACGTGTCACGCCGCCCGCAGGCCGCCGAAGAGCGTCCCGCTCCGCTTGTTCTGGTCTCGGAACAGCGCATCGAGGATGACGCACCGGCAACCCCGTCCGCCCCGGTGGCCCCGCGCCGCGTTTCGGCCGCCGACACCGAGATTGTCACGCGTTCCGCAGGACCGCTGGTGTTGGAAAACACCGTTGCCGCAGACGAAACGGACGACGTGGCCGAGCAGGTCGAGATCGATGCCGACACCCAACAGCCCAAGCGGTCTGCACCGAGCAAGATGGTCAGCTCGCTGGCCAACCTCGCCCAACGCGCCGGTTTGATCGCCGCAGGCCTTGGCCGCAACGCCCCAGCCGAGGCCGAGGCCGAGGCCGAAACCAAGCCGGAGGATGCGCCGGAAACCACAGCTCACGCCGACATCGATCGGGCGGTTGAGGAAGATGCGGATAGCTTGGCCGAACAGCTAGATGAGGCCATGGTCGATGCGCCCGATGCGTCGGCTGATGCCGAGCCGGAGCAGGATGCCATTGAGGAAACCGCGGTCGCGGCAGAGGCAAACGAGCCGGACGCCGACGACGCCGTCATGGCGGCCGTGGCCAGTGCCGCCGAAGCGTTAGCCGATGACGCGGCCACAGAAAACGCGCCAACCGACGACGAAGCCCAGAACGACGCAATCTCGGATGACGAGGCCGCTGAAATCGGAGGCACCGATGAGGGCGCCACTGATACCGGGGCGACCGAAGCGGCTGCTGATGACGAGCAGGTTGATGACGACGACCCCGTCGCGGCCCTGGAAGCCCAATTGGCGCGGGAAATCGACGAGGGCAGCAAGGACGCCGCCACCGAGGCGGAGGACACAGACGCCACCGCCGAAGACATCGACCATTTCGCGGAATTCGCCAAACTTCTCGATGCCTCGCCCGCGACGGAAATCGAAGAGGTCGTCGAAATGGGCGCCACCTACCTGAGCGACGAGGCGGGCCTGACCCAGTTCAAGCGCATGCAATTGCTGCGCCTGGTTCGGATCGCGACCGATGGCTCGATTTCGCGCGACGAAGCGATCAAGGCCGTGGACGACTTGACCGAAAGCGGCGTGCTCGAAGATATGGGCGGCAACCAATACCGCGTGACCCGCGCGCTCTGACGCGGGCCATACCAGACAAGATCAGACGGGGCGCTACGGCGCCCCTTTTTCATCGTCCAAAGGCGCGTCCGGATCGGCCTGCCCAACGCCCAGAAAGACCGCTTTGAGGGGGAAGGCCCAGAGAATGCTGAACGCCAGGCAAATGCCCATCTGCAACCAGACATTCCACCCTTCGATCAGGCTCAGGATGAACCAGACCGCCGCGATGTAGACCGGCAGCCCGACCAGCAGGACAACCAACGACCAGCGTTTGCGGGATTTGTAGCTGAGCGGCATGGGGCCTCCGTCAATCGGCGAACGGATCAGTCACGAGGATCGTGTCATCGCGTT
>CAZPJO010000199.1:0-5247 GCA_964586895.1 uncultured Roseicyclus sp. | reverse complement strand
CCTCTATGCCGAATACAACCTGGTCTACGATCGGGGCACGAAATTCGGGCTGGAGACCGGCCATGATGCCAATGCCGTTCTGATGAGCTTGCCCCCGATTGCCAAGTGGACCTAAGGCGCGTTCCGGGTCCATAAGCGCCCCATGACGACCCGCCCCGATCTTGCGCGTATTGACGTCCTGGTGCCGAATTTCAAACGGCGCCTGAGTGGCGTGACGGCCACCATTGTGCGCCTTGTGCCGTTGCAGGCACGGCAGATGGCATTGTGCGCTGTAGCGCCGGACATGCCGGATCATGTCCCCTGTGTCACACCCCTGAGCTTGCTGTGGATGTCTCGGAACGGCCCAAGCGGTGCCCGCGTCTGGCACGCCCGCCGCAACACCGAGATGCTGGCCGGGCTGGTGCTGAAGCATGTGTTGCGCAAACGCCTGAAGCTTGTGTTTACCTCTGCGTCGCAGCGGCAGCATACTGGATACACCAAATGGCTCATCGACCGGATGGACCACCTGATCGCGACCTCCCAAAAAACCGCCGGTTACCTGGCACACCCAGCCGATGTCATCCTGCACGGCATTGATACAGAACAGTTTTCCCCCGCGACGGACCGAACGGCACTCCGCGCGCGGCTTGGCCTGCCGGACGGCGTTCTGGTCGGGTGTTACGGACGCATCCGGGCGCAAAAAGGTACCGGCGATTTTCTTGAGGCGATGGTTCCGCTTATGGCCGAGAGGCCCGAGGTTCACGCCCTGATCATGGGCCGCGCGACGGATCAACATGCCGAATACGAACGGGGCCTGCGCGCGCGCGCCGTGCAAGCCGGGCTTGCCGACCGCATCCATTTTCTGCCCGAAGTGCCGGTGCAGGACATGGCCGATTGGTACCGCGCGCTTGACCTTTTCATTGCCCCGCAGCGCTGGGAGGGGTTCGGCCTGACCCCGTTGGAGGCGATGGCATGCGGTGTGCCGGTCGTTGCCACGACGGTTGGCGCCTTCCCCGAATTGATCACCCCGTCCGCGGGCACCCTTGTCGCCCCAAAGGATGCGGCCGCCATGACCCAAGCCATTGCCGCCTATCTCGACAATGCAGCGGATCGCACGGCGGCGGGGCAGGCGGCCCGGGACCACGCAGCGGCCAACTTCGCCTTGAAGCGCGAGGCGGAGGCCCTGCTGGCGATCTACCGGCGGCTTCTGGCCGACGACTGACGCCCCTTTTCCCGCCTCCGCAGACCCGCTACACGACAACTCGCCTGTATCTGGATGAGGTTGATGGCACACCGATCCCGCATAATCCGCCCCAACGGGCGTCTGCCGCGTCACCCGAGGACCGCATCGCGCATGTGTGCACGCCCATGACGAACCTAGTGTGGCCCATCCATGTGATCAACCTGGCCGACAACGAAGTGCGGCTGGCCAACGTGCGCCGGCAGTTCGACGCACAGGGCCTTGCGTTCAACCGGATCGACGCCGTGAACGGGTGGGCGCTTTCGGGACAAGAGATTGCCGAGGTCTACGACGAAGCCTGCAACCGTATATACGCCCGGCATGACCTCGTCCCTGCTGAAATCGGCTGCTACCTGAGCCACATCGCCGCCTGGAAGTGCATTGCCGAAGGCGAGGCCGAAGGGGGGTTCATCTTCGAGGATGATTTTGAAGCGGATGACACTCTTGCCGACGCTCTTGCCGCGCTTGTCCATGACGAGGGCGGGGATTGGGATATGGTAAAGCTGTTCACCTTCGACCCCGAGGCCGCCGTTGTCTCTGCCCGCGATCTGCCCGGTGCGTTGCGCCTTGTGGTGCCGTACCGCGTGCCGACCTGCCTGATCGGCTATGGGTTGACCCGCGATGCAGCGCGCAAACTGGTGGCCCGCGCCGTCCCGTTCTTTCGCCCGGTCGATGAGGATCAGAAGTATTTCTGGGAAACCGGCCTTCGGGTTGCGCTTGTCTTGCCTGCTCCGATCAAGGTCGGGGATCAACGGACCGCCACGGGCACCATCGGCGAGGCGCGGCGCGCGGCGTCCAAGGGGGGGCTTGGGCGTGTGTGGCGCGGCCTGCGGACACAATTGACCTACCAGCTCCAACTGCGTTGGCACCGGTGGAGGGGCCTGTGATGCGTGCGCCAAGGGTATTGCATATCCATTTCGGCAAGGATGGCGGCGCAGAGCGCTTTTTCGTCAACCTTGCCAAAGCGCTCGACAAACGCGGGGTGGAGCAGCGGTTTGCCATTCGCCCCAACCGCACTTGGGCTGCGGAAATCACGCCGCTTGGGCCGACCCTGTTTGACAATTACCGCTACGCGTCGCTGCGCCGGTATCTTCTCGAATGGCGGCTGCGGCGCCTTTGCCGAACGTGGCAGCCTGACGCGATCCTGGCGTGGATGCCGCGCGCCGCGCGCGCCATTCCCGATTGGCCCGGCGCCGTGAAGATGACCCGCCTGGGCGATTTCCCCAAGCACCTCGATCATTTCAGCCGCTGTGATGCGTTGATCGGAAACACACCCGATATCGTCTCGCATTGTCAGCGGATGGGATGGTCGCGCCCCGGCCTTGTCATCAGCAACTTCGCGCGGCCCGTCACGCCGGACCCGGTGCCCCGCGCGATGCACGATACGCCCGATGATGCCTTCCTGATTGCTGCCGCCGGGCGGTTCGTGAACCGCAAGGGCCTCGACCTCGCGATCCGGGCCACAGCGCGCATCGACGGCGCGTATCTGTGGCTGATCGGGGATGGCAAGGAACGCCCGGCGCTTGAGGCGCTGGCCGCTGAGGAAGGCGTGGCCGAGCGCACCCGTTTCATCGGCTGGGTGGATGAACCCGTCCACCACCTGGCCAGCGCCGACGCCGTGGCCTTTCCATCGCGGCACGAACCGCTTGGCAATGTCGTGCTGGATGCGTGGCAGGCCGGGGTCCCCGTGGTGGCGAGCCGGTCCGAGGGGCCGGGCTGGTTCATGCGCGACGGCATTGATGGCATTATGACCGAGATCGACGACCTCGATGCCATGGTCGCCGGGTTGACGGCGCTCAAGGCCGATCCGGACCTGCGCCACCGCTACGCCGCCGCAGGTCCCGCGCGACTGGCCGAGATGTTCAGCGAAGAGGCAGTCGTCGACGCCTATCTGGCTGCCTTCCGGGGTGAGTTCGCGCCGTGAAAGCGTTGGTCATCAACCTTGCGTCCGACACGGGGCGCATGGCGTTTCAGGTCGCCCAACTTGACGCGATCGGCCTTGCGTTCGAACGGCTCGACGCCGTGACACCCGACACGTTGCACCCGCCCGCCACCGATCCATATTGGTCCCGCTGGGAACGCCCCATGCGCACGACCGAGATGGCCGCGTTTGCCAGCCATCGCGCGGCATGGGAACGCATTGCGGCCTCGGACACTGCCCATCTGGTGCTTGAAGATGACGCGTATCTCATGCCAGGCGCAGAGCGCCTTCTGGCGACGCTGTCGGATTTGCCGCAGGCCGAGTTCGTGACGCTCGAAACCCGGGGTCGCCGCAAGCGCATCGCCCACGATCCTCACCCCCATGCGCCGATCCACCGCCTTTGGCAGGATCGCACCGGTGCGGCATGCTACGTGCTTTGGCCCGGGGCCGCGAGGAAACTACTGACGCGGGCGGCGTCCGCGCCGGGGCTGGCCGATGCCGTTCTGTGTGCGTCGTATGAATTGCAGGCGTGGCAAGCCGTCCCGGCCCTCGCCTGTCAATTGGATCGCTGCGCGGCCGAGGGCCTGATCCCGCCGATTGCAACCCAAAGCGCCATCGGGCGAGAGGCCAAACCGCGCGCCACGCCAAGCGCGGCACAAAAGCTCCGTAGGATCACATCGCAATTGCGCATGGGGCTGCGCGCGCTGCTCCATGCGCGGGCCGACAACACAATCGTTGCCCTGAAACGCGATTAGCCCCGGATTGCTTCGAGAAGGCGATGCACGTTTTCGGGGTCCGCATCCGGTGTGATGCCATGGCCAAGGTTGAAAATATGCGGTCCATTCTTCAGGGCCTCGCAGATCCGCCGCGCCTCCGATTGCAACATCTCTCCGCCGGTGACCATCAGCTTTGGATCAAGGTTGCCTTGAACGCAGCCGTCCTTTTGCAGGTGTTCCGCCGCCCAGGTCGCATCGACCGATGTGTCGATGGCCAGCGCATCGGCGCCCACGGCCTTGGCGAAGCCGATGTATTTGTCCCCGGCCTCGCGTGGAAAGGCGATGATCGGAAGGTCGGGATGGCGCGATTTCAGCTCGGAAATGATCCGTTTCGCGGGCGCAAGCGCGTAGCGGTCGAACGCCTCGCCCTTGAGCGATCCGGCCCACGAATCAAACAGCTTCACAACCTCGGCCCCCGCCTTCACCTGACAATCGAGGTATTCGATCGTGGCGTCGGTGAGTAGGTCCATCAACGCATCGAACGTCGCCGGATCGCCCTCGCGCAGCTTGTGCGCCGGGGCCTGATCGGGCGTGCCGCGCCCGGCGATCATGTAGGTCGCGACTGTCCAGGGCGCACCGGCAAAGCCGATCAACGTGGTTTCTTTCGGCAATTCCCGCGATAGGATCTTCACCGTCTCGTAAACCGGGGCGAGGTGGTCGTGAATGTCGTCCTTTCCCTTCATCCGCCCCATGCCGGAGGCGTCCGTAATCGTGGACAGGCGCGGGCCCTCACCCGTCACAAACCACAGATCCGCACCAAGGGCCTGCGGGATCAGCAGGATATCGGCAAACAGGATCGCGGCGTCGAAGCCGTAACGCCGGATCGGTTGCAACGTGACCTCTGCGGCAAGCTCGGGATTGTAGCACAACGACAGAAAATCCCCGGCCTGAGCGCGGGTCGCCCGATACTCGGGCAGGTACCGCCCGGCCTGCCGCATCAGCCAGACCGGCGGTACGTCTTGGGTCTCACCTGCGAGCGAGCGCAGAAGTTTTTTCTTGTCGGACATGGGAGTTAACCTCAGGGTCGTAATGCGGGTCTCGGTGCTCTGCTTAAAAGTGTCAGGCAACCACCCGTTGTCAACCCAAGTTGACACCGCTAGAGAGGAATCATGACGACCGACCTGCCCACCCCCGCTTCTCCCCTGCGCATCGGCACCCGTGGTTCCCCACTGGCGCTGGCTCAGGCCTATGAGACACGCAGCCGCCTGATGGCGGCCTTCGATCTGCCCGAAGACGCCTTCGAGATCGTCGTCATCAAGACGACCGGCGATGATCGCAGCCTGATCGAACGTGACATCGCCTTGAAGGAATTGGGCGGCAAGGGCCTGTTC
>CAZPJO010000198.1:4948-5258 GCA_964586895.1 uncultured Roseicyclus sp. | reverse complement strand
CATCGAAGCCAACGCTCTGGCGACGCCCGCACACATCGTGCCCGAATGGTACTTCCTGCCGTTCTACGCGATCCTGCGCGCCTTCGATAACGAGGTTTGGGTGGTCATCGCGGCCAACTTCCTGACCGGCGGTATCGTCGATGCGGCCTTCTTCGGTGTGGTTGCGATGTTCGGTGCGATCGTCGTGATGGCGCTGGCCCCGTGGCTGGACACGTCCAGCGTTCGGTCCGGCCGCTATCGTCCGATGTTCAAATGGTGGTTCTGGATTTTCGTTGTGAACTTCATCGTGCTGACCTGGGTCGGTGCACGC
>CAZPJO010000198.1:0-4938 GCA_964586895.1 uncultured Roseicyclus sp. | reverse complement strand
GGATCTATCCCTACATCTCGCTGATCGGTGCCGCTTATTGGTTCGCGTACTTCCTGGTGATCCTGCCGCTGCTTGGCGTCATCGAGAAGCCGCTGCCGCAGCCCGATACCATCGAAGACGACTTCAACAGCCACAAGGCCGGCGGCACGGGTACGCCCGGGTCCGGTACGGCTGCTGCGCCGACACCGGCAGAATGAGAGAGGAGCTGACAATGTTCAGAAAACTAGCAATCAGCGCCACCACGGCGCTGGCCCTCTCCACCGGGGGCGCAATGGCCGCCGGCGGCGCAGGTGATATCACCAACGTGCCGTTCTCGTTCCAGGGGCCATTCGGCACCTTCGATCAGGATCAGCTGCAGCGCGGCCTTCAGGTCTACACCGAGGTCTGCGCAGGCTGTCATGGCCTGCAATACGTGCCCCTTCGCACGCTCTCGGATGAAGGTGGCATCGGTTGGACCGAGGAAGAGGTTCTGGCCTATATCGACCAGAACTTCATCGAGGTGTATGACGAAGATCTGCAGGATTGGCGTGCCGCCATTCCGAACGACAACTTCCCCGCCAATGACGGCGTTGGCGCCCCTGACCTGAGCCTGATGGCAAAGGCGCGCACCGGGTTCTCCGGACCGCGTGGCACGGCGATCTATCCGCTGCTCTATGGTCTGGGTGGGCCCGAGTATATCTACTCGCTGCTGACCCATTACACCGGGGAAGAAGTCGAACAATTCGGCAGCATCCTCTACGAGAACACGACAATGTCCGGTGGATTGATCTCCATGGCGCCCCCGCTTTGGGAAGGTGCTGTGGAATACGCCGATGGCACTGTCGCGACGGAAAGCCAGATGGCCGAAGACGTCTCCGCGTTCCTGATGTGGGCGGCAGAGCCGCACATGATGGCGCGCAAGCAGATGGGCTTTGTGGCCGTGATCATCCTCGGCATTTTCTCGGTCCTGCTGTACCTGACCAACAAACGCCTCTGGGCGCCGGTCAAGGCACGGGCCAAGAAGGGAACGCAGCCCGCCGAGTGATCTGCGGATCCTAGAAACAATAAAGCGCGCTCCGGCATCCCCGGGGCGCGTTTTTCGTTCAGGGATGCGGGCAGGGATGCGGTATGGTTAACGCTGAGCGAATATATTCTTATACTATAACGCGTTTTCGGTGATTTATCATGGGTTTAACCCCCTGTCTCACGCGTGAGACGGCTCACATCCAGGGTCGCAGCGCCGCCGCCTTATCTGCAATGGCTTCGCTCAAAAACCCCTCCAACGCCACCGCCCCGTCCTCCAAAAGCAGCACCTGATCGCAGAGCCGTTCCGCATCACGAAGGTCATGGGTCGCCATCACCAGCGTCTGCCCCGTCTCCGCACATAACGCGGCCACAAGTTGAAGCATGTCGCGACGAAGCCCGGGATCGAGCGCTGCAAATGGCTCGTCAAGCAAGACCAACGGGCGGTTTTGCAACAGCATCCGCGCCAACGCGACGCGGCTCTGCTGCCCACCCGAAAGCTCCGCCGGTTTGCGGGTGCCGAACCCGTCCAGCCCGACCTTGCCCAGGGCTTGCGCGACCCGCTTCTGATCCTCCCGGTGCAGCTTCAAGCTCGGCTCGATCCCAAGGGCGACGTTCTGAAACACCGAAAGATGCGGGAACAGGTTGCCGTCCTGAAACAGGATCGAGATCGGGCGTCTCGCCACCGCCGCCCGCGATAAATCCACCCCGTCGATCCAGACCGCGCCTTTGTCAGGCCATGTGAACCCCGCCACCAACGACAGGAAGGTTGATTTGCCCGACCCTGACGCCCCCATCAACGCCACGCGTACGCCGTCGGCGATGTCGAGGTTCAGCGACAAATCAAAGCTGCCCTGCCGGACGTGAACATTCTCAAGCCGAAGCATTCACACGGCCCCCCCGGTCGAACATCCAGAACAGGCCCAGGGACAGCCCCATCAACAACACCGCCGCCCCCTGCGCATCATTGGTCCGGTAGGATCCAAAGAGGCGATACATCTCAAGCGGCAGGGTTTCCTGCCCCGGGGCCGAGAACAAGGCGATCACGCCCAGATCCCCCATCGAGAACGCCGCCGCCAGCCCTGCGCCGAACCCCAACGGCCGATGCAAACGCGGCAGGATCGCGTGCCGGAAACGGGCCATCCCCTGCATCCCCAAAGCATCTGCCAAGCGGCCCTGCGTCGCCTCGGCCTGCGCCGCCGCCGGGATCAAGGCACGGAGCAGGAACGGAAGCGCCACCAGCGCGTTCACCAGCCCCGTGATCGGTAAGGACAACGCAACCGGATCCGCCACCGGGAAGATCAGGATGAACAGGCCGGTGCCCACAACAAGCGGCGACACCGCGATGGACAAAAGGCCAACGCCTTCCAAACCGGCCCGCGCTGCGTGGCCCGCAATCAACAATGCGATGGGCAGGGCCAGGCCGACCGCCGACGCAGTCGAGGCCAAAGCCAATAGGACGGAGCGTATCGCGGCTTCCCATGTCGAGGGTGGAAGCCCGGTGATCGCGCCAACACCCTGACCCGCGACGGCCAGCAGTGGCAGCAACAGGAACAGGCCCGCGCCAAGCAACACGGCCGCGTCGCCGCCCCGCGACAGACCGCTGTCACCCGGCCATCGCATCGCGGGTCGATCCAGCCCGCCGCCGAATTGTGCCGCCTGCGCAAAGCGCCACGCCAGAAGTCCTGCCGCCACGCAGATCGCCACCTGGATCAGCCCCAGATACGCCGCGCGGCCCAAGTCAAAGTCAAAGCGGAACGCCTGATAGATCGCCAACTCCACGGTTGTCGCCGATGGCCCGCCACCGAGGATCAGCGCAACCGCGAAACTCGTCGTGCAGATCAGGAAGATCACCAACATCGCGCCCGGCAACGCCGCCGCCAGCAGTGGGCGTTCAAAGTGTCGCCGCATGTCCGCACCGGTGAAGTTCAAAGACTGCGCCAACCGGATCCGCTCCGACGGGATCGCAAGCCAGCCCTGTAGCAACAAGCGCGTGGCCAACGGCAGGTTCAAGAAGACATGCGCCAGCACCACACCGACCAGCCCGTAAATCTCGATCGTGCCCGCGCCGATCCCCTCGAGCGCGCCGTTGATCCAGCCCGAGCGCCCGAAGATCGCCAGAAGTCCCATCACCGCAACGACCACCGGCAGGATGAACGGTGCGCCGAGAAGGGCGATGAACATCGACCGCCCCCAGAACCGTCGCCGCGCCAGCGCGCGCGCCACCGGGATCGCCGCCAGGCAAGAGACCACGGCGGACAGCACCGCTTGCAGCAATGTAAACCGGATCGCGGCCCAATCCGCCGCGCGTAAATCCGACAGGCCATCGGCCCGCCAGATCACCGCCAGCAGCGGTCCAAGGATCGTCAGCACGACCAGCAGGGCCAAGACCCCGCCGGTCGCCTGAAGCGGTGTTACTGGCTCAGCGCGTCTTGCCATGTGGCCAACGCTGCCTCCCGCACCGCTGCTGCCTCGTCGGCGTCAAAGATCAACGCCTGTTCGGGTTGCGTCAGCGTCTCGAACCCGTCGGGCAGCGCGTCTGCCGCCAATGCTGCCGGATACATCCAGTTGGTCGTCGGAATGATCTCCTGAAACGCGGGCGAAACCATGAACTCCATGAATTGCGCCGCCAGGTCCGGAACATCGGTGGTCGCCACGATGCCGGCGACTTCGATCTGCATGTAATGCCCTTCGTCGAACGCCGCCGCGCCAAAGCCCGCGTCTTCTTCCGCGATCAGGTGGTAGGCGGGCGATGTCGTGTAGGACAGAACCATGTCCGCCTCACCATCGAGGAACAGGCCGTATGCCTCGGACCAGCCCGGGGTCACGGTCACCACATTGTCGGCCAACCCGGCCCAGATCTCGCCCGCGCGGTCGCCATAGGCGTTCTGCACCCACATCAAAAGGCCAAGGCCCGGGGTCGATGACCGGGGGTCCTGGATCACGATGGATGCGTCGGAGGTGGCCAGCGCCTCGAAATTGGTCGGAACATCGGCCATGTCGCTGCGGTGGACAAACGCGAAGTACCCCCAATCGAACGGCAGGAAATTTGGATCGTCCCATGCCACCGGCAGGGTTAGCCCCTCGGGCGACAGCCCGTGTTCCGCCACGATCCCGGCCTCGACCGCCGCCGCCGTCAGGTTGGTGTCGAGACCAAGGACGATATCCGCCTCGGTCCGCGCGCCTTCCAGCCTCAGGCGCGACAAAAGCGCCGCGCCGTCGCCGGTCGCGGTAAACTGCAGGTCACAGCCGCAGATCGCCTCGAAGGCGACCTCGACTTGCGGGCCGGGGCCCCATTCGGATGCAAAACTGTCATAGGTGTAGACCGTCAGCACCGGGGTCTGCGCGACGGCAGCCCCCGCAAGAGTCGACAATCCCGCAGCGATGATAGGTGTGGTGAGTTTCATGACCTCACTCCTCCAATAACTGTGGGCGAAGTGAAGTGAGGCAGCGCCTTTACCCTTCCCTCCGCCGGTTCTAACCGGTTCAGGTTCAACGGGTTCGCTTATCGCATCTCAGCCAAGTGGCACCCCGAGGTATGACAAGAGGTAGGGCATCGCTGCGGGCTTGGCAATCGCGCGCAGCATCGCTAACCCGTGCCCCATGAGCATGAATTCCTACGGCCACCTTTTCCGCGTCACCACCTGGGGCGAAAGCCATGGGCCTGCCTTGGGGGCAACTGTCGATGGCTGCCCGCCCGGTGTGCCGATTGATGCGGACGCGATCCAGCATTGGCTTGACCGACGCAAGCCGGGGCAAAACAAATACACCACACAGCGGCGCGAGGCGGATGAGGTGAAAATCCTCTCCGGTGTATTCGAAGGTCAGACCACCGGCACGCCCGTGCAGCTGATGATCGAAAACACCGATCAACGGTCCAAGGACTATGGCGACATCAAAGACAAATTTCGCCCCGGCCATGCAGATATCACTTAC
>CAZPJO010000197.1:0-5263 GCA_964586895.1 uncultured Roseicyclus sp. | reverse complement strand
ATCCCGGAAATGTGCCCGAACCCGTGGAGCTGTACAAATGAGCGCCGCCCCCCAGAAAGCAAAACCCGGCGCCGAGCAGATCCCCGTGGTCGTCAGCGCGAAGGTGCCCCTGAACGACCTGGTAACTCGGTTCGAATTCCAACGCCGTGACGGTGCGCCGTTTCCGCCGTTTTCGGGTGGCGCGCATACCGTGGTGCAGATGCGCGATGGCGACCTGACCCGCCTGAACCCCTATTCCCTGATGAGCGACCCGGCCGATCTGTCCACATATGCGATTTCCGTTCGGCGCGAGGATGATGGGCGTGGCGGATCATTGTTCCTGCATCAGCGGGTGAACGAGGGGGACGAGATGATGATCTCCTACCCCGTGAACCTGTTCTCGCTCGACCTGCGCGCGCGCAAGCATATCTTCTTCGCCGGTGGCATCGGCATCACGCCCTTCATGGCGATGATCGAACAGCTGGAGCGGACAAACGGAAACTGGGAACTGCATTACGCCGTGCGCACCGAAAGCCTCGGGACCTACGTGGATGTGCTCAGCTACAAGTACCCGAACAAGGTCCACGTCTATTATGACGATCAGGACCAGGCGATCGCGCTCGAGGACCTGCTGGATGGTCAACCCCTTGGAACCAATGCCTATGTTTGCGGGCCGAAGGGCATGATCGACTGGGTCCATGCCACGGCTGCGGCTGCTGGTTGGCCGGATGCGCAGGTCCATTCCGAAGAATTCCTAAAGCCCGAGCCTGGCAAGGAATTCGAGGTGCGTCTTTGCAAGTCGGACAAGACCATCACAGTGGGCGAGACCGAAAGCCTGCTGGAGGCTATTGAACGCGCGGGCGTCGAGGCACCGTTCCTGTGCCGTGGCGGCGCTTGCGGTCAATGCGAGACCGACGTGGTGAAAGCGGACGGCGCATTCGTGCACCGCGACCACTGGCTCGACGACGACCAGCATGCCAGCGGCGAGAAGATCATGCCATGCGTCAGCCGGTTCCTCGGCACGTTGGAACTCGACAGATAGCGCGTCTCATCCCGAAAGGTGGGCACCGGTTTTCGGACAAGATGAAGCGGCAGGAGAAAAAGACATGACCATTCAATTCAACGACGAAACCTTCCGCGACGATTACTCGTTCCACAATTCCGATTGGGCGATCAAACGTTTCCCCTTCCCGTTCCACGAAGACAGCTACATGTATGCCGTCAACATGGAGCAACACCGCGGCGGGCCCGAAGGCTCGGTCTATGAAAAACGCTTCGATGTGGACGAGCATTATGTCGCGGAAATGCGCGACCGGGCGATGGTGCTGGCCGATGACCCGCTGCGTTGCCAGTCCCTGCCCCACATGACGCTCGCGGGGTGGGACCTTCTGGAATTGATCATGGTCTCGAAGTCCGAAGATTACCCGGACCTGTTCGAGCTGCACCGTGACGGCAACCAATGGCGGTGGATCAACAAGCCGCTTGGCATCGATGACAGCTTCACGTTTCTTGACGAAACCACCCTGCCCTACGGCCCGATGGAATACATCACACGCCAGGCCCAGGGCGATTTTTGTGTTCTCGATCAACGCGATGACATGCTGTGGATGGACGCCGGCATGGTCACCACGCAGGCCGATTGGTCGCTTGACTTCGATATTGGCATGAACTTTTTCGAATGGCACGCGCCCGTGCCGCTGGCCCATGAGATGGGCATTTTCAAACGCGCGTTGAAGTTTCTGTTGAACATTCAGCAAGGCGCACCTGCACGGCGGCTGAACTGGACCATGACGGTGAACCCGCTTCTCGACACCTCGCCCGAAAACTACCACAAATGGGGCATCCAGAAGACCACGCTGACGCCCGAGAACATCGGGTCGAAACAGCACCTTCGCGTGGAATTGCAGACCTTTTTCCGCCTGCCGCGCTCTAACGCACTGGTCTTCCCGATCCGGTGTTACCTGTGCAGCTTTCAGGATCTGATGACGATGCCGAAATGGGGCCGCCGCCTGCACCGCGTGGTGCGCGACTTGCCGGATGAGCTGGCCACCTACAAGGGTTTCATCGACAATCGGCCAATGATGCTGGACTACCTCAGCCGGTTTGACGATGGCCTGCCGACCTCGCCCGGGGTCTGGCCGGATCAGGACACGGAACCGCCGCTGCGCAAGTGAGACCGGGGGCGGGTTCCGGCGTCAGGCGTTCTGTGGATAGCTGATGATCGCGATATAGCGCGCAGGAAGCTCGATCAGGTTTTCCGGCCCATGCGGTGCATCGGCGTCGAAATGCAGCGTATCGCCCGGGCGCAACGGAAACACCTGATCGCCGTGGCGGTAATCGACCGCCCCTTCCAGCATGTAGATCGTCTCGATCCCGCCATGTTGAAAAATCTCGAACGTGTCGGATGTGCTTGTCAGTGTGATCAGATACGGCTCGACAATCACACCGCTGGAATTCGACCCGATATGGCCCAGAAGCGTGTATTGATGGCCCGCGCGCGTCCCTTCGGCAACGACAACCGAACCGGTGCCTGAGGGTGTGTGAACCGCCTGCCTGCGCTCTTCATACTTGCGAAAGAATGACGTCAGCGGAACCGCCAGCGCATGGGACAGAGCCTCCAATGTGCTGAGCGATGGCGAGGTGTTTCCGTTTTCGATCTTCGACAGCATCCCGATGGACAGCCCCGTCATCGTGGAAAGATCGGCCACCGTGATGTTTTGCTGTTTGCGGAAGGCGCGCACTTCTCGCCCGATGGCCACCTCAAGAACATTCTCACGCTGCTCGCGGATGGAATGCGGGTCTTGGGTCAGCACTGGTTGGTCAACTTTATTCATCTTGAGCCCTCAATCGCTGCGGTTACCCTAAAGAGTTTCTTGTGAAGGCACAAATTTTTCCTCACAGTAGTGATCATGTTCGACTCAGGGCCATATAGAATTGGGTTTCTCCTATTTCCAGGCTTCCCGATGGCGTGCCTCACGTCGATGATCGAACCGTTGCGCGCGGCCAACGAGATTTCGTCGTCAGAGACCTTTGTTTGGTCGCTCGTCTCCGAAACGGACCCCAAGGTCCAGGCCAGCGCGGATGTCGCGTTCGAGACGCAAGTGACGCTCGATCAATCGCTTGATCTGGATTGCCTGATCATCCTTGCCGCACCGGTCACAGAATTCCAATCGCCCCATTCGGCCGCGACCCTCAGGGCGTTATCGCGGCACGGAACGACCCTTGGCGCGGTGTCGGGCGGGGTCTTCCCTTTGGTGCGTGCGGGCATCCCGTTGCACGATCCGATCTCGGTTCATTGGTGCTACAATGCGGCGTTTGAAGCCGAATTTCCCGATGTCGAAAAGACTGAGCAGGTGATTGAAACATCCGAAAAGATCATGACGGCGGCCGGTGCCACGGCGGCTTTTGACCTGTCGCTCCAACTGGTTCAGGATCGGTTGGGCTCGGCGGTGGCGACCGAAGTGGCGTGCTGGTTCCAACACCCGATGATGCGCAATACCGATGTCAGACAATCCATTCCCGCCATCAGCAGCATCGCCAAATCCGAGCAGGCTTTGCCTGCAAAAGTCGCGCGCGTCATCGAAATCTACTCCGCTACTCTGACCGAACCGCCAAAGCTGAGCGATGTGGCCGACGAAATCGGTATTTCCACCCGGCAACTCGAGCGGAGCTTCAAGAAGGCCACGGGGCTCAACCCGTCACGCTACCTGCGGCGCATGCGGATGAAGGCGGCGCGGCAATTGGTGATGTATACGAACCAGTCGTTCACAGAGATCGCCGAAGCCGTTGGCTATTCCAGCACAACCATTCTCAAGCGCTATTACACCGAAGTGTTCGGGATCAGCCCGCGTGAAGATCGTGAACGGATCAACCTGTTCCGGGTCACTGGCAACATGCCTCTGCCTTCGACCTAAGCCGCCGAATGCATCGCCGTCAGGATCGCGTGGTGCAGCGAGGCGGCAGAGGATCGCGGCCCGAGAATACGCACCCAATCCGACGGATCACGGCGCAGAACGAAACATCCCAAATGATCGATGATTGTCCGCGTGCCCTCGCCCGTCTTCATGGCCCGAATGTCGATGGCACAAAGCCGTTCCATGACGTCTTCCATACCAGAGCCGCGCAGATCAAAGATGACCCAGGCGTCGGTTTGCTCCGTAATCGACGCCGTCTGGCCAAATCGCGCCTTCAACTGATCCGCGAGGTCTTCGTGTGTTTCGAATGGCGCGCCGACCATCCAAAGATCCGGCCCCATCCAGAACCCTGCCTCCGGATCATGCAATTGGCATTGTCCGGGCGCAGGCACCGCACCGATGACATCTGCCAGATGCGCCCGGCACGCCTGTTCATGGCCCAGACGCGCAGCGACCGAGGCGAGCGCAATACCCGGCCGTTCGGTGAGGGTTACGGTGCCGACAACGTCTTCGCGGGGATCAGTGCCGCCCAATGCGGTTATCGGAGCCAGATCATGCACGGAGCCGTTCCCCCTCTGGATCGACGAAATGGGCGCTGACGACTTCGACGTCGTGGTCGACGCCGGTCAGCGGGCTGACCAACCGGATGATCTCGCCCATCCGCGTATCGCCGGACTTCAGAAAGCCGATCCCGATGGCGTGGCCAAGGTTCGGCGAATAGCACGCCGATGTGACGTAGCCTTGATCATGCGCGGCATCGACGGGCGATCCCTTGGACATCAGATGCGCGCCCGCAGGCACGGCATTGCCCGGATCAACCGGCCTGAAGCCCACCAGTTTGAGCGCGTCGGGTTCATTCAGACCCTCACGCTCCGACAGGGTTGAGCCGATGGAATCCTTCTTCTTGGACACCATCCGCCCCATGCCGAGATTCAGGGCCGTGGTCGTCCCGTTCAACTCATTGCCGGCCGCGTGGCCCTTTTCGATCCGCATCACGCCGAGCGCCTCGGTGCCATAGGGAACCACGTCAAACTCTGCGCCCGCCTCCATGATCTTGCGCATAAGCGCGTCGCCGTAACGGGTGGGCACCGCGATTTCAAAGGCCAACTCACCGGAAAACGAGATCCGGAAAAGCCGAGCGCGCAAGCCGCCACAGATCGTGATGTTGGCGCAGGCCATGAAAGGAAAGCCCTCGTTCGACAGGTCGAATTTCGGGTCCACGATCTTTTGCAAGAGTGCACGGGACTTCGGGCCAGCCACGGCATATTGCGCCCATGCCTCGGTCGTCGAGATCAACTGCACATCCATATCGGGGTAGAGGCATTGACGCACGAATTCCATGTGGCGGTACACCGGAACCGCGTTCGCGG
>CAZPJO010000196.1:3238-5270 GCA_964586895.1 uncultured Roseicyclus sp. | reverse complement strand
GCATAGACCCCCATCCACAGCACCAGCATCACGGCGATGCGCCAATCGATGGCGACCAGTAGCCCAAGCGTGCCGATGATCGTGATCACGGCATACACGGCGGCGGAAATGACCTCCTGCACGACATTGACAAGCGCGGAGGCCGATTGCGCCTGTTTCTGAGCGATGCGGCCTGCGAAATCGTTGTCGAAGAAGGTCACGTCGTGGCCGAGCGTCCAGCGGTGCAGACGCGACTGGATCAGGGGCGCAAGGTTGGGCGGCAGCACGATGCCGGTGAAGGCGGCGGAGAGGCCGAAAAACAGCGGTCGGACAAGCAGGTAGAAGCCGATATAAGCCAGGATCAGCCAGGCGTTGTCGGCCAGGTAGGAGAGCGTGTTACCCCCTGCGGTGCTGTCGATCATGACGCCCAGGAACCAGGCGGAGACGACCTCCATCAACCCGGCGGTGCCCGAGAAGGCAGCGGCCAGAAGGATCATCGGCCAGGCGCCCGACAGGCACCATTTGATGAACGCCCAAAGCGTTTGCGGTGGCGGACCTTCGGCGGCGGCAAAGGGAGGGATCAGCGAGCCGAGCCAGATGCCGAGGCGTTTGAGTGTGGTCATTCTGCCGCCTCGTCTTCTGTGGGGCCCGATGCGGGCCCTGATCCGGGTTCGATGCCGATGAACCCGCCCGATTGGCGCGCCCAGAAGTTCGCATATAGGCCGTTTGCGGCAAGAAGCGCGTCATGGGTGCCATCTTCGACGATGCGCCCCCGATCCAGGACCACGATCCGGTCCATTCGGGCGATGGTGGACAGGCGGTGAGCGATGGCGATGACGGATTTGCCCTCCATCACGCCGTAGAGGGTTTGCAGGATCTGCGCCTCGACCTCGCTGTCGAGCGCGGAGGTGGCTTCGTCAAGCACGAGGATCGGCGCGTCCTTGAGGATCGCCCGGGCCAGCGTGATGCGTTGCCTTTGGCCACCGCTGAGTTTCACGCCGCGTTCGCCGACATGGGCGTCATAGCCGGTGCGCCCCTGCGGATCGCTGAGATCAAGGATGAACTCATGTGCCTCGGCCCGTTTCGCGGCGGCGCACATCGCGTCTTCTCCGGCGTCCGGGCGGCCATAAAGGATGTTGTCGCGGACCGAGCGGTGTAGAAGCGACGAGTCCTGTTGGACCATCCCGATCTGCACCCGGAGGCTGTCCTGGGTGACGCGGGAAATATCCTGCCCGTCGATCAAAATGCGACCCTGTTCCGCGTCGTAGAACCGCAACAAAAGCTTCACGAGGGTCGATTTTCCTGCGCCCGAGCGGCCCACAAGGCCGACCTTTTCGCCCGGTTTGATGGTCAGGTCGAGCGCGTCGATCCCGCCCGCGTCGCGCCCGTAATGGTGGCTGACGGCGTCGAAGGTGATCGCGCCGTGGGTCAGGTCGAGGGGTTTGGCGCCGGGCGCGTCGGTCAATTGGATCGGCTCGGTTATCGTTTCCATGCCTTCCGAGACGACGCCCAATGCCCGGAAGAAATCGCTAAGCGCCCACATGATCCACCCGGTCATCGCGTTGAGCCGCAAGGTCAGCGCGGTGGCGGCCGCGACGACCCCCACCGAGGCCGCGCCTTGCGCCCAGAGCCAGATGCCCCAGCCGACGACGGCCACGATCAGCAAGCCGTTGAGCGTAACCAACATGATATCCATCGCGGTGAAGATCCGCATCTCGCGCCCGAAGGTGCGGCGGGTCTGTTCGATGGCCTCCTTGGCATAGGCCAGTTCGGTGTCATGGTGGGCGAAGAGTTTCACGGAATGGATGTTGGTGTAGCTGTCTACCACGCGACCGGTCGTCATGGAGCGGGCATCGGCGCTGGCCTTGGAGGCGGGGCCCACGCGGCGCATCGTCCAGCGCAGCAGCAGGGCATAAAGCGCGAACCACGCCAGAAGTGGGATGGCCAGCCGCAGGTCGGCCCCGGCCAGAAGGATCGCCGCCCCGACAAGGTAGGCGAGCGCGAAGGTGATGGCGTCGAAGACCTGAAAGATGGCATCCCCCGCGCTTCCCGG
>CAZPJO010000196.1:0-3138 GCA_964586895.1 uncultured Roseicyclus sp. | reverse complement strand
GTGACCGCGAACAGCCGTTTGAAGGGCTGCGAATAATCCCAAAGGAAGGGCCAGAGACGGCGGGGCGGGCGATCATCGGGGGGATAATCGGTATAGGGATCGACCAGATTTTCGAAAAAGCGGAACATGACATTTCCCGTGCCAGACGCGAAACATAGCGCGCCGATCAGAGAAAGACCATGACGGCGGAGGCCAGAAGGCCGGTGGCCATGAGCCGGGCAAAGAGGGTCCAGGCGCGCGGCGTGGTGAGCAAAAGCGCCAGCAGCGATCCCGCAAACGACCAGAACAGGCAGACGAAGAGGTTGATGCCCGAGAATGTAGCGCCAAGACGGAGCGCCTCGGCCATGGGTGGAAGGCCGCCGGAATACCCCGAAGCCGCGGCAAGTGCGATGGCCCAGATCTTGGGGTTCACCCATTGAAACAGGACGGCCCGGACCACCCCCCAAGGTTCATCTGTGCCGTTGGTGCGGGTGGGAGACGCTCGCCAAAGGGCGATACCCATCCAGATGATCCAGGCGCTTGCGATGATCTTGAGCGCAAGTTCAAGCGCCGGGTACGCGGACAAAAGCGCGCCGATCCCGAACCCCGTGAGCGCCGCGATCACCCCGACCCCAAGCGCCACGCCGGCCACATGCGGCAGGGTCCGCACAAAGCCAAACCGCGCCCCCGATGCCGTCAAAAGGATGACGTTCGGCCCGGGGCTGAACAGACCCGCGAATACGAAGATGAACAGCGGGTCCAATATGCGGCTCCTGACGCGGATGCATGCTCTTCCGCCCGGGTCCGTGCGCTGTCAACGCCCATCTTTGTTCCCTGAAAATGCATTTGCACCGCCTGCCACCCGGACCCGCCATCCGCATGACGCCCGCCGCGCGCATCGCGTGGCGCCACGCCCAAAGTGCAGGGGGCTGCCAACGGCAGCGCGCCAACACGGGAGCGCCCAACCTAACGATCCAGGAGCGCGTCGCGGCTCAGGGTGAAACCGCTGTCGATCCAGACCTGTTCAAGGGTTTTGAGCCGTGCGCCAAGGGCCGGGCCTTGCAGGTCAGGCATGAGGTCCACGGCTTGCACCGGAAAGACCGCCTCCGCCCCCTTGGCCACATCTGCAAAATCTTCCTGCGTTGGCGCGCGCCCCTCGACCAACACGCAGCGGAGCGTCACGATATCCCCGGCCTGCGCGGCCCCGTGTCGATAGCCGAGCGCACCGGGCGGGGTGACGCCGCCCATTTCGGCGCGGTAAAGCGCATGTCGCGCGGCATCGGCCTTGGACAGGCGCAGGTCCGGTGCGTCGCACAGGGCGGCAAGGCGGCGGATCGGGTCGGGCGGGGCGTTGCCTTCGTTGCCCATCAGCCAGCCAAGCAACCGGGCGTTGGCCCCGGGCAGGATCGCGGCCAGCACGCCGGAATGCTCCATCGAAGCGACCGAAGGTGCGGGGTCGGGTGCGGCGAGAAGCTTCATCACCTCGGCCGTGATACGTTCCTTCGCCAAACGATCGAGGCCGTCGAGATGCGCGGCGCAGGCGGCCAGACCGTCGGCATCCATGCCGCCGTCGGGATCGGCATACCAGGCATGGAAACGGAAGAAGCGCAGGATGCGGAGGTAATCTTCGGTGATGCGCGCGCCCGGATCACCGATAAAGCGCACCGCCCGCGCCCGTAGGTCGGCGAGGCCTTGGCCATTGGGGTCGATCACGTCGCCATCGCGGGTCGCATAAAGCGCGTTGATGGTGAAATCGCGGCGGGCGGCATCGTCGGCGAGCTTGGTCGAAAAGGCGACGGTCGCGTGCCTGCCGTCCGTCTCTATATCGCGGCGCAGGGTGGTGATTTCGTGGGGTTTGTCCTGCGCGATGAGGGTGACGGTGCCGTGGTCAATGCCAGTTGGAACGGCACGCAGACCGGCCTCTTCGGCCCGTTTCATCACCATCTCGGGCGTGGCGTCGGTAGCGATGTCGATGTCATCGACGGCCTGCCGCAACAGGCCGTTGCGCACGCAACCACCCACAAACCACGCCTGATGATCGGCCAGCGCATCAAACACGGCGATGGTGCCGGGATGGGTCAGCCATTCCGCCGCAAGCCGCATCACGCCACCTTGTCCGCGAGCGATTTCAGGATCCGCGCCGTGGCGCCCCAGATGTAATAGGGGCCGTAGGGCACGGTGAAGAACTCGCGGCGGATCCCACGCCAGCGGCGGCCTTCGACGGCGTAATTGGCAGGGTCCAACAGGAACGGCAGCGGCACGCGAAAGCATTCGGCAACCTCGCCGGGTTCGACGACAGGGTCGAAATCGCGGTTAAGGCGCGCCAGCACCGGGCTCACAGCGTAGCTTGTGACCGTTTCGTGGGGCGGCAATTCGGCCAGAACAGAGACGGTTTCGGGGCCAAGCCCGACCTCTTCATGGGCTTCGCGCAACGCGGCCTGCACGGCGGTTTCGTGGCCGTCGAGCTTGCCGCCGGGAAAAGCGATCTGCCCGGGGTGATGTTTGAGCGTCGAGGCGCGCTTGGTGAGGATGACGTGGTTGTCCCACACGGCGATCAACACGGCGGCCGGGCGCAGTTTGCGGGTTTCCGGCAGGACAAGACCGGGGGTCAGATCATAATCCGACGTGCCGCGCGGAGAGGGCCGCACCGGGGTATCCTCCAGTGCGGCCAACAGGCGATCGAGATCAACGGGGCGTCCCATCGGGGTCCTTCTCGGCCTCGAACCCCAGCGTGAGGGGATCAAAGTCGTAATGCGCGCCGCAGAACTGGCAATCGGCGGTGACGCGCCCATCGTCGGTTGTCATGTGCGCGATATCCTTGGCTGAATAGATCGACAGGGATTGGCGCACGCGATCTTCCGAACAGGTGCACCCAAAGGCCACCGGCTGCGCATCGAAGACGCGCGGCTGTTCCTCGTGGAAGAGCCGCACCAGAAGGTCGGTGGGCGAGACATGCGGCCCGATCAGCTCCATATCGTCAGCGGTCTCCAGCAGGATCTTCGCGCGGTTCCAATCCTCGGCGGTGTCGTCATCGACGAGGTCCTCGGCGGTGAGCAGGCCGTCTTCGCCGGTGCCGCCGCCCTGCGCCTCAAGCGAGGATTCGGGCATCAACTGCACCATCACGCCACCGGCGCGCCAAGACGCCGGTTGACCGGGTTC
>CAZPJO010000195.1:1044-5280 GCA_964586895.1 uncultured Roseicyclus sp. | reverse complement strand
GTGGATTACGCCATGCTGGAAGAGCGTGGCTCGATCCAGTGGCCGTGTAACGACAACGCGCCGGATGGCTCGCCGATCATGCATGTCGACGGCTTCGTGCGTGGCAAGGGGCGGTTCATCAACACCGAATATGTCGCCACCGACGCGCGCACCGGGCCGCGTTTCCCGCTGCTGCTGACAACGGGTCGCATCCTGTCGCAATACAATGTCGGCGCTCAGACGCGGCGGACGGAGAATTCGGTCTGGCATGCCGAGGATGTGCTGGAAATCCATCCCCACGACGCCGAGACGCGTGGCGTGAAGGAAGGCGATTGGGTCAAGCTGGCCTCGCGTTCGGGCGAAACCAGCCTGCGCGCGACGCTCACCGACAAGGTTGTGCCGGGGGTGGTTTATACGACGTTCCACCACCCTGACACGCAGGCCAATGTGATCACCACCGACTTCTCGGACTGGGCCACGAATTGCCCGGAATACAAGGTCACGGCGGTGCAGGTGGGCCTGTCGAACGGGCCGACCGAATGGCAGCGCGAGTATAATGCGCAGGCCGCGATGTCGCGCCGGGTCGAGGCGGCGGAGTGACGCCGACCCGGTCCATATCCGCCCGGGCCCTCGGGTCTGACGGGGCGCGGGATATTGCGCGCTCGCTGCCCGAAGAGGTGCCAGTGGCCGTCACCATCAACGGCACCAGCCAGGCCGTGATGATGTGCACCCCCGCCGATCTGGAAGACTTTGCCACCGGATTTGCCTTCACCGAAGGTTTCGCCACGCCTAATCAGATCGAGAGCCTCGACATCGTTGAAACCGACGCCGGGATTGAAGCGCGCCTTTGGGTGCCCGACGATCTGGCCGACGCGCTCGGAGACCGCCGCCGCGCCATGATGGGCCCCGTTGGCTGCGGCCTGTGCGGCATCGACTCGCTTGAACAAGCGCTGCGCGACCTGCCGGTCCTGCCGGAAGGCGGCACCATCGGCCTAGCGGAGGCCGCGCAAGCCCCCGAAGCCCTGCGCGCGCATCAGCCGCTGCATGATCTGACCCATGCGGTGCATGCGGCGGGGCTTCTTCTGGGCAACGACATCGTGCTCGCGCGCGAAGATGTCGGCCGGCACAATGCGCTCGACAAGCTGATCGGAGCGGCGCTGCGGGACGGCGTTGACCCGAGCCGGGGGGCCATCGTGCTCACCTCCCGCGTGTCGGTCGAGATGGTGCAGAAGACCGTGCTGGCCGGTTGTCCCATCCTGATCGCGGTCTCGGCGCCCACGGCCCATGCCGTGCGCCTGGCCGAGGCCGCGAACCTGACCATCGCCGCCTTCGCGCGTGATGGCCGACTCGAGACCTTCACCCATTCCAATCGCATCGACCGGAGCAAGACCCATGCCGCATGAAAAACTCACCCGCATGGCCAATCAGATCGCCGTCTTTTTCGCCACCCAACCCGGCGCGGATCAGGCAGAGCGCGTGGCCGCGCATCTGAAGGATTTCTGGGGGCCGGAGATGCGCGATGCGCTCAAGGCCCATGCCGCCGAAGATGACAGCGACCTTGCGCCGCTTGTGAAAGACGCCATCCCCCTGATCTGAGCGCTGCGCTTGGGCCTTTTGCGGGCCGCGCGCGCCCGGACGCCTTTGGTCGGGATGTTTATGGCACATGGAAGACAGGGTCGCGCTTGAGGGGGTGCGGGCGCTCGGCTAGAGACAGGGGACCATTGGCCCGATGTCTCAAACTACGGAACCCATCCATGTCCAAATCCACGCGCGCAAATCGGCGGTATCGCAGCCAGGAATGGTTCGACAATCCCAACAATCCGGGCATGACCGCGCTCTATCTTGAGCGGTATCAGAACCAGGCGTTCACCCAGGGCGAGTTGCAGGCCGAAAAGCCGATCATCGGGATCGCCCAGACCGGCAGCGACCTGGTGCCGTGCAACAAGATCCACGTCTTCCTGATGGATCGGATCAAGGCGGGCATTCGCGACGCGGGCGGCATTCCGTTGGAATTTCCGGTGCACCCGATCCAGGAAACCGGCAAGCGGCCGACGGCGGCATTGGACCGGAACCTGCAATACCTCAGCCTGGTGGAGGTGCTGCACGGCTATCCAATTGACGGCGTCGTGCTGACCACGGGCTGTGACAAGACCACGCCCGCGATGTTGATGGGGGCGGCAACCGTGGATCTTCCGGCGATTGCGCTCAATGGCGGGCCGATGCTGGACGGATGGCACAAGGGCAAGCGCGCAGGCTCGGGCACGGCGATCTGGGAAGGGCGTCGCCAATTGGCCACCGGTGAGATCGATTATGCAGGTTTCATGGAGCTGGCCTGCGCCTCCTCGCCGTCGCTGGGGCATTGCAACACGATGGGCACGGCCTCGACGATGAATGCGCTGGCCGAGGCGTTGGGCATGACCCTGCCCGGTGCGGCCGCGATCCCGGCGCCGTTCCGCGAGCGGATGGAGATGGCGTATCTTACGGGGCGTCGCGCGGTGGAGATGGTGGAGGCCGACCTAAAGCCCTCCGATATCCTGACGCGGGCGGCGTTTGAGAACGCGATCAAGGTCAACACGGCGATTGGTGGATCGACCAACGCGCCGCCGCATCTGCAGGCCCTGGCGCGGCACGCCGGCGTGGAATTGCATGTGACGGATTGGGAAAAGATCGGCCTCGCCTTGCCGCTTTTGGTGAATATGCAGCCTGCGGGCGAATATCTGGGCGAGAGCTTCTACCGGGCGGGCGGTGTGCCTGCGGTGATGGGGGAGTTGATGGCGGCGGGGCATCTGGATGGCTCGGTCATGACGGCGTCGGGTACGCCGTTGTCGGAGGCGTTGGGCGAGGCGCGGTCGCGTGACCACGATGTGATCCGGACAATGGCCGATCCGATGCGCGAGGCGGCGGGGTTTGCGGTTTTGTCGGGCAATCTTTTCGACAGCGCGTTGATGAAAACTTCGGTCATCTCGGACGATTTCCGGGCGCGGTTCCTCAAGGACAACCGGTTCGAGGGGCGCGCAATCGTGTTTGAGGGGCCGGAGGATTACCACGACCGGGTCAACGATCCCGATCTGGCCATTGACGAAAGCTCGATCCTGTTCATTCGCGGCGTGGGGTGCGTGGGCTATCCGGGCTCGGCGGAGGTGGTGAACATGCAGCCGCCCGATGCGCTGATCAAGGGGGGGATCAAGCACCTGCCGACGGTGGGCGATGGGCGGCAATCGGGGACATCGGAGAGCCCGTCGATCCTCAACGCGTCGCCGGAGGCGGTTGTGGGGGGGGGGCTGGCGTATCTTGCGACCGGGGATATCGTGCGGCTCGACCTTGATGCGGGGACGCTCGACGCGCTGGTGCCGGAGGCGGAATGGGAGGCGCGCAAGGCCGCCTGGAGCCCGCCGGAGATCCAACATCAGACACCCTGGCAGGAGATGTACCGCGCCCATGTGGGGCAATTGGCCGACGGCGGGTGCCTTGAGCTGGCGACGGCGTATCAGCGGATCGCCAAGGATTTGCCACGGGACAATCACTGAGGGTTGCAAGGTTGCAACCGGGCGTTAAGGGGCTGATATCGTGTGAAAAAGGCGTTTTTGTTAAGGTTATTTTAACCTGGCAGGGGGCGCTGCCCCCGTCCTTCGGACTCCCCCGAGGTTTTTTTGGCAAGATGAAAGCGCAAGGGGCGCGGGCCCCCGACCCCTGCGCGACGTATGCGGGCGGGCCCGGTCAGCGGCGTCGGAATGGGGCCCAGAACAAGAAGAGGCCAAGCGCCAGGGCAATGAGGGGCGGTTTGATCGCGGGCCAGAGCATATTATTGAGACGGGCGGAGGCCGCGCGCCATGGACGGGTGGCGGCGTGGTGGGCCTGCACGGCCTCAGTATAGGGGCCGGGGGTGCAGAGAAACGTGCCGGGGGCTGGCCCGTCCAGTGATCGGTTGAAGGAGTGCAGCGCGAAGGCGTGGTCCCATTCTGCGAAGGCGCGGTGGTAGTCCTCTGGCGTCTGATAGGCGCCTGCGCTTGGAGGGCGCGGCGCGGTTTCTATGTCGATCCTGATCCTATCTCCGAGCGCATGCGTCGACCGTTCCGTGACGGAGTCCAAATTGATCTCGCATGACAGCGATGGGTCCGTCAGGAATTCAGAGAGCGGAGGGCGCGTGTCGGAGAGCAGCAAGCCCAGATCCCCAAGCGTTGGTCGGATGGGCGCAGTGGCCCAAACCTGCGTTAGCCAAGCGAGACTCGCCAGCAGCCAGAGACACCACAGAATGCG
>CAZPJO010000195.1:0-1034 GCA_964586895.1 uncultured Roseicyclus sp. | reverse complement strand
GATCATGGCCGCGCGTTGGCAAATGAATACAGTGAAAGTTGGGAATGAGTGGAATGGGCTTGCGGCCAACGGGGGGATTGGGACAACTTCCGCGCTTTCCAACTGAGGGGCGTGGCCTGATCCCGGCAATTTGATCAGTGGCAGGCCCACGAGATTGGTCAATGCACGGCTGCGGTCGAGGGGGGGCCACGGATGTTGAGACCGTCACCGTGTTTGAACAGGCGATGGTGTTATGGGCAGCCTCGGCCGGGACCGGCGCAACGTTGAAGCGTGCGCGGAGGTCCAGCGGCGTCGGAATGCCTGCGCCGATTGCGGTGGTGCAGACGATGCCGACCTAAACGAGGCAGAGGGCTACGGCGATTGCGTAGAGGGTTTTCCCGGGCAAATGCAGGGGCTTGCGTGCGTTGGACATTTTGGGGGCGGAATGCCAAACGCGCGGGCCTGTCACCAAGCTCGCGCGTATGATTTTTACAGGATATCAGGCGTTTACCAGGTCTGGGTGTCTTCGCCGAACCATTCGATCAGCAGCGCGTTGAGCGAGCCGTCTTCCTTCATCTCGGAAATGGCCGCGTCAAAGGCCGCGATCAATTCATCGCCTTCGCGCAGGCCCATGCCGACGCCGCCGCCAAGGGGCACCGGGTCGAGGATAATGGTCAGGTCGGCATCACCTTCGGCGATCTGCAGGAGGTAGTCGTTGTCGGCGAAGACGGCGTCGGCCTCGCCGTTGCGCACAGCGGCAACGGTTTCATCGGGGGTGGCGAATTCAATCAGCGTCACGCCGTCGAGCGTTGCCAGGTAGCCCGCCTGGATGGTGCCGGTTTGCGCGGCGACGACCGCGCCGTCGAGCGACAGGCCATCGTCCATGCCCATGAAGAGCGAGGCGGTGGGGGGCACGTAGGCTTGCGTGAAGTCGATGACTTCGTCGCGTTCATCGGTGATGCTCATGCCCGCGATGATGGTGTCGTAATTGCCGGAGGTGAGGTTCGGGATAATGCTGTCCCATTCGTTGGTGACCCATTCGCAGGTCAGCTCGG
>CAZPJO010000194.1:2047-5285 GCA_964586895.1 uncultured Roseicyclus sp. | reverse complement strand
GCACCACGGCGTCTCGCCATCGGCCACGATCTGCTCGGACAGCGCCAGCAGGTCTTCCATCGTCTCCGGCACGTCGTAGCCCGCGTCCTCGAAGTTCTCGGGCGAGTACCAGACAAGCGACTTGAGGTTCACGTTGAAGAAGAAGCCGTAGAACTGATCCGCGCCATCGGCGTCGGCATAGGTGCCCAGATCGACCCAAGACTGACCGGCGGCGTAATTGTCGGCAACCCAGCCGCCCATCTCATCGCCGAGCGGCGTCAGCAGGCCATTGCCAGCCATCACGGCGGCCAGACCCGGCTGCGGGAAGACGGCGAGGTTGGGCGCGGAGCCTGCTTCGGCGTCGATGACGATCTGCTGCTCGAAGCTGTCGGAACCGGTGTAGGTGGCGTCGGCGCCGGTGGCCTGCTCGAAATAGTTCAGCATGATGTCGAAGCGGTCGGCTTCGGGCGAAAGCCAGGGACCGGCAATCGTGACCGACTGCCCCGAGAAGTCATTGGCCTCGGCGAACGCGTTATAGCTGTCCCAGTTGAACCCGCCTTCGCCCTCGGCAAACGGCAAATGACCATCGGCCAACGCACCACCAGCGGACAAAGCAAGCGCAGCAGCACTTGCCAGATAGATCTTTTTCATAGGTGACCTCCCAGTCAATTCGCAACGTGCCCGTGTCATCTCCTGCGGGAACGGCGACTTTCGTTTATTCCGGACCAATCGCAATTTCCCAAAGCGCTTTGATCTGCGGGCAACCTTGCGCATGAAAGCACTTTAGTCAACGGCACTTTGACGAAACGTCGAATTTAGCCAGTTTAGGCAATCTTATCGGGATGAAAACGCTCGGCAACGTTTGACAGGTCGCCCCACCCTCGCCTACCTTTCGCAAAAATCGAAGCGCTTTGGAAGACTTTGAAGAACCATGAACCTCAGGGAATTGTCCGAACAGCTCGGGCTTAGTCAGACCACTGTCAGCCGGGCGCTGAATGGCTACCCAGAGGTGCGGGAGGCCACGCGTTTGCGCGTGCAGGCCGCCGCAGCAGCGGCCAATTACTCTCCCAACACCCCCGCCCGCCGCCTTGCCACCGGACACGCCATGGCAATCGGCCACGTGATGCCGTTCGATGGCCATGAAGCGGTGTTGAACCCGATCTTCGCCGATTTCATCGCCGGGGCTGGAGAAGTCTATGCGCGCGAGGGGTACGACCTGCTGCTGTCCGTGGTCCCGGTCGGTGGGGTGGAGGCCGCCTACCGGCAGATGGCGGCGAATGCCTCGGTCGACGCGGTCATGGTGCAGGCCCCCACCCTGGACGATCCGCGCGTGCCGCTTCTCAGGGAGTTGGGCCTGCCGTTTCTTGTCCACGGCCGCACCGCCAATCCAGAGGATTACCATTGGATGGACGTCGCAAACGTCCGTGCGTTCCGGCGCGCCACGGATTTGCTGCTGGACCTTGGGCATCGGCGGATCGCGCTGTTGAACGGGTTGGAAACGCTGGATTTCGCCCTGCGTCGCCGGCGCGGCTTTGAAGAGGCGCTGGACGCGCGGGGCCTCAAGGCGCACCCCCATCACATGCATTCCGAAGTGATGACGGAACAATATGGCTACCGCACTGCCTCGGCGCTGCTGGACCGTGAGGATGCGCCCACCGCCTTTGTGGTGTCGTCGATCATCTCCGCCATCGGCGCGCGGCGCGCGGCGGGGGAACGGGGATTGCGTACGGGGCGCGATATCTCGATCATCTGCCACGACGATGGGCTGAGTTACCTCGACAATGACGGGCTGAACGCGCCACAGGGGCCCGCGTTCACCGCCACGCGATCGTCGATCCGGGCCGCCGGGCGGCGTTGTGCCGAGATCCTGCTCAGCCTCATCGAAACCCCCGATCAGCCCTATGTGCAGGAGCTGTGGGAACCTGACCTGACCCTGGGACGCTCCACCGGGCCCGCGCCCCGAAGTTAACGCCATTAAGGAATACCGTTCATGAATTTCAAACGCTCCGATTTCCCCGCGGGCTTCCGCTTCGGGGTCGCGACCTCTGCCTATCAGATCGAAGGCCATGCCCAAGGTGGCGCGGGCCTCACCCATTGGGACAGTTTCGCCGGCACGCCGGGCAATGTCGTGCGCTTTGAAGACGGCGCGCTGGCCTGTGACCACCTGAACCGGCTGGACGAGGATCTGGACCTGATCCGCGATCTGGGCGCGGATGTTTACCGATTCTCGACCTCCTGGGCGCGGGTGCTGCCCGAGGGGCGCGGGGCGGTGAACGGCGAAGGCCTTGATTTCTACGACCGTCTTGTCGATGGCCTTCTGGAACGCGGCATCAACCCCGCCGTAACGCTTTACCATTGGGAATTGCCACAGGCCCTGGCCGACATGGGCGGATGGCGCAACGCCGACATGCCCAATTGGTTCGCCGATTACACCGAGACCGTGATGTCCCGCATCGGTGATCGCACCTGGTCGGCCGCGCCGATCAACGAGCCTTGGTGCGTCAGCTGGCTGTCGCATTTCGACGGCCACCACGCCCCCGGCCTGCGCGACATCCGCGCCACGGCCCGCGCGATGCACCATGTGCTGGTCTCTCACGGGCGCGCCATTCAGGTGATGAAGGGTCTGGGCGTGTCCAACCTTGGCGCGGTGTGCAATTTCGAATGGGCCACGCCCGCCTCCGACAGCGCGGAGGACCACGCCGCCGCCAAACGCTATGACGCGATCTACAATCGCTTTTTCCTGGGCGGGCTGTTCAAGGGCGAATACCCGGCGGAGGTTCTGGAGGGGCTGGAGCCACACCTGCCCCACGGCTGGCAGGACGATTTCCCCACGATCCAATCGCCCCTCGATTGGGCGGGGCTGAACTATTACACCCGCTGCCGCGTCCGGGCCACGGACGCCCCCTGGCCCGCCTACGCCTACGAGCCCGCGCAGGGCCCGCTGACCGATATGGGTTGGGAGATCTACCCGCAAGGCTTGCAGGATTTCCTGACCCGGGCGGCGCGCGAATACACCGGGGATCTGCCGCTTTATATTACCGAAAACGGCATGGCCTCGGCCACCAACCCCGACCCGGACCGGATCGATTACATCGACCAACACCTGCGCGCAGTGCAGGCCGCGATTGCCGATGGCGCCCCTGTGGCGGGCTATTTCGTTTGGTCCTTGATGGACAATTACGAATGGGCGCTTGGATACGAAAAACGCTTCGGCCTGGTCCATGTGGATTTCGAGACCTTGGCAAGAACGCCCAAATCG
>CAZPJO010000194.1:0-2037 GCA_964586895.1 uncultured Roseicyclus sp. | reverse complement strand
TGGTGGCGCGGCTGATGCGCCGCCCGATAAGGAATACCCCCCATGGCCCTTGCACTTGTCGCGGATATTGGCGGCACCAACACACGCGTGGCCCTGGCCGATGACGCGGCCATCCGGATGGACAGCATCACGCGCTACCGCAATTCCGAACACGACGGGATCGGCGCGGTCATCGCCCGGTATCTTGCGGACACCGGGCAGGATGCGGCGGATGTGTCGGGGTGTTGCGTGGCGATGGCGGGGCCGGTCCATGACGGCGTCGGCACGCTGACCAATCTGGATTGGCGCATCGACAAGACGGGTCTTGCCGACGCGCTCAGTGCCGACCGCGTGGCCGTGTTGAACGACTTGCAGGCGCAGGGCCATGCCATCGGGCACATCGCGCCGGACGATTTGCAGGAGGTTCTGCCGCAGCCCAAAGTGGCGGAGACAGCGGCGAAACTGGTCATCGGGCTTGGCACGGGGTTCAACGCCTGCCCCGTGTTCGACACCCAGGCGGGCCGCTTCGTGCCGCCGTCCGAGGCGGGCCATGTCAGCCTTCCGGCCTCCATCGAGGCGCTGCATCCGCTGTTGGACAAGCTGCGCGATGCAAAGGGGTATCCTTCCGTCGAAGAGGCGCTGGCCGGACGCGGCGTGCAGCATCTGCACCGCGCGCTCCACGGCGAAGACGTTGACCCGGCCGATGTGCTTGCACGGATCGGCGCGGGCGACGCGGCGGCCTGCGAGACGGGGCGGCTTTACGTGCGGCTTCTGGGCGAGGTGGCCGGAAATCTGGCGATGTCGCATCTGCCGTTCGGCGGCATCTACATGGTCGGCGGCGTGGCGCGTGCCTTTGCCCCGCATCTCGAACCGTTCGATTTCGCCGCCGCGTTCCGCTCCAAGGGGCGGTTTTCGGGCTTCATGGAGCAGTTCGGCGTCAGCATCGTAAGCGACGATTACGCGGCCCTGACGGGCTGCGCGAACCATCTGTCACACCTCTGAAGGCGCGTGGTCCCTCGTCCAGCCTGACGGCTGTCCTCGCAGCCTTCACGCCACCTCGTGACCCAGCGCGGCGGTATAGATCTCGTACCAATCCACACGGCTCAGATCGACTTTAAGAGCGTCCGACAAGCCTTTGATCCGGTTTAGATTGTTGGTGCCCATAACCGGCAAAACCCTCGCCGGATGGCGCAGCAGCCAGGCCACCGCAACCGCATCCGGACCGACGCCGTATTCGGCTCCGATCCGCTCCAGCACCGCGCGGACCGGCGCGCCCTCGGGCCCGAACAACGTGCCACCTGCCAAGGGCGACCATGCCATCAGGGGGTGGCCCTGCCGCTGATGGAAGGCCACGTCGCCGTTGGTGAACGGCACGTGATGCAGGACCGACATTTCGATCTGGTTGGTGGCCAGCGGAGTGTCCATCGCCGATTGCAGCAGGTCCCAATCCCACGGCCGGAAGTTCGAGGTGCCGACCGCGCGGACCTTGCCCGAGGCGACCAGCCGATCAAGGCACGCCCCGGTTTCCGCGTGATCCATCAACGGATCGGGACGGTGGATCAGCAGAAGGTCAATGACGTCAATCGCCATATCTTTCAGGGAGGTATCGACGCAAGTTGAGATGTATTCGGCGGTCGTGTCGTAGTATTTGACCCGTTTGTCGGAATGTTTGCCGATGGGCGCCACGATATCGCATTTGGTCACCACTTCGACCTGATCGCGCAGGCCGGGCGCGGCTTTGAACGCGGCACCCAGAAGGCCTTCGGCGATGTAGCCGCCGTAGATATCGGCCTGATCCATCGTGGTGATGCCCTGCTCCAGGCAGGCTTCGACCTTGGCCTGCACATGGGCGGGCGAGGTGTCATCATCATCGCCGAGCCGCCACATGCCGTAGACGATGCGCGACATCTCAACGCCGCCAACCTTCACACGATCCATTATCGTCTCTCCCCTGCGCCGAGGGGCGTGTCGGGCACGCCTGCGGGCATGCGCCCGTAAACCTCTGGCATTGAACATGTTTTCAGCTCGGGCATAACAAGTCGCCCGAAGTGCTTGCAT
>CAZPJO010000193.1:0-5292 GCA_964586895.1 uncultured Roseicyclus sp. | reverse complement strand
CACGACCGGATCGCCGGGGCGACGGAACGGCGCGGGGTTCTGCTGGTCGCGCCCAATGGCAACAACGGCACCTGGACCTTCCGCACCCCAAATTCGCCCGACGTGCCGTTTGCGCGCGCGGTTCTGGACGACATCGCCAGCCGCTACCCCATCGCCGAAGACCAAATCTTCGTCTCCGGCTACAGCTATGGCGCGCGGATGGCGTGGCGGTTTGTGTGCCAGGACGGCGCGGATATCGCCGCCCTTCTGGCGATTTCGGGCGCGCTGCCGCAAGCGACCTCCTGCCCGACGCATCCGCAAAACGCGCGGCAGGTCTATGGCCTCGACGATCCGGTCCTGCGCTTTCCGTTCGGGCCCAATGGCGAGACGGATCACCCCGTGGCGCTTTGGCGCGACGCCATGGGTTGCGGCGATGGCGCGGTCATCGGCGATTGGCAGCAACGCACGTTCCTGACCCTGACCCGCACGGAATGGGACTGCGACGCGGGGCGCGTGGCGCTTGATACGCATCCGGGGGGCCATTTCATCCCCCACGGCTGGATCGCGCGGCAGTTGGACGAGTTGCTCGGCCTGCCCAACAGCTACCCCTGATTGACGCATGTCCGAGGAACTCAAAACCGGTTCCCACTTTTGAGTGACATGCTCTGACCCTTGCCCCCAAGTCCGTTCTTTGCCATGTCCGGGGCCGATGAATTGGACCCTTGGGGCATGTTATGAAATTCACCCTCTCCTGGCTGAAAGATCACCTCGAGACCGAGGCGAGCCTTGACGACATCCTCGACGCGCTGACCGACCTCGGGCTTGAGGTCGAAGAGGTGGAGGACCGCGCCGCGCGCCTCAAGGCCTTTACCCTCGCCAAGGTGAAATCCGCCGAAAAGCACCCCGACGCCGACCGCCTGCGCGTCTGTCAGGTCGAGACCGACGAAGGCATGCAGCAGATCATCTGCGGCGCACCCAATGCGCGCGAAGGGATCACTGTGGTGCTGGCCAAGCCCGGCGTTTACGTGCCTGGCATCGACACGACCATCGGCGTGGGCAAGATCCGGGGCATTGAAAGCTTTGGCATGATGGCGTCCGAGCGCGAGCTGGAACTCAGCGATGAACATGACGGCATCATCGAATTGCCGTCGGGTGAAGTGGGCGAGCTTTTCGTCGATTGGCTTGCCGCGCATGACCCGGCCAAGGTCGACCCGGTGATCGAGATCGCGATCACACCGAACCGGCAGGATGCGTTGGGCGTCCGCGGGATTGCGCGCGATCTGGCCGCACGCGGGCTTGGCACGTTGAAGGCCCATGATCCGGCGGAGGTGCAAGGCAGCTTCCCGTGCCCCATTGCCGTGACGATTGACGCCGATACGCTGGACGATGCGCCGCATTTCACCGGGCGTTTGATCAAGGGCGTCAAGAACGGGCCAAGCCCGCAATGGTTGCAGGATCGGCTGCGCGCGATTGGCCTGCGCCCGATCTCGGCGCTGGTGGATATCACCAATTTCTTCACCTTCGATCAGAACCGGCCTTTACACGTCTTCGACGCCGACAAGGTCGCGGGCGGTTTGCGCGTGCATCGCGCGGCGGGGGGCGAGACGATCACGGCGCTGGACGACAAGGAATATACTCTGGTCGCCGGGCAGGTCGTGATTTCCGATGACAACGGCGCTGAGAGCATCGCGGGCGTGATGGGTGGCGCCGAGACCGGCGTGACCGACGAAACGGTGAACGTGTTTCTCGAAAGCGCCTGGTGGGAGCCGGTGCGCATCGCCTACACGGGCCGCGCGTTGAAGATCAATTCCGACGCGCGCTACCGGTTTGAACGTGGCGTGGACCCCGAGTACACGCGCCCCGGTCTGGAAGCGGCGACGCAGATGGTGCTTGATCTGTGCGGTGGTGAAGCGTCCGAGGTGGTGGAGGCCGGGGCCGCCCCGCAAACCGCGCGCAGTTATCAGCTGGACCCGAAGCGGGTCGAAAGCCTAGTTGGCATGCAGATCGCCCGCGACGAACAGGTGCGCATCCTGACCGCGCTTGGCTTTTCGGCCAGCGGCTCGGGTGACACGCTTGAGGTCTGGGTGCCGTCGTGGCGGCGCGATGTGCATGGCGAGGCGGATCTTGTCGAAGAAGTCTCACGGGTGACGTCCCTGACGGGCCTCAAGCCGCAGCCCCTGCCGCGCGTGCCGGGTGTACCCGCGCCGGTCCTGACGCCGATGCAGTTGCGCGAACGCGCGGCGCGGCGCACGGCGGCGGCGCTCGGCTACAACGAATGCGTCACTTACAGCTTCATCGACAAGGCTTCGGCCGAGTTGTTCGGGGGCGGGTCCGATGCCGTGATGTTGGAAAATCCGATCAGCTCCGAGATGTCGCATATGCGCCCCGCCGTTTTGCCCGGCCTGTTGCAGGCGGCGGCCCGCAATCAGGCGCGCGGGATGATGGATATGGCATTGTTCGAGGTCGGGGCCGCGTTCCATGGCGGCGAGCCCGGCGAACAGCACCTGACCGTCTCGGGCCTTCTGACCGGACACACCGGCCCGCGCGATCCCCATGGCGCGCGGCGCGCGGTGGATGTGTTCGACGTCAAAGCCGATGCGGAGGCCGTGTTGGCCGCCATCGGCGCGCCCGCCAAGGTGCAGATCCTGCGCGGTGCGCGCGAATGGTGGCACCCGGGGCGGCACGGCATGATCTGCCTTGGCCCCAAGAAGGTGCTTGGGATTTTCGGCGAGGTGCATCCAAAGGTGCTGGCCGCGATGGATGTGAAGGGGCCCGCGATGGCCTTCACGATCTTCCCCGAAGAGGTGCCCATGCCCCGCAACGCCACCGCCAGCCGGGGCGCCGTGACCATGGCCGATCTGCAAGCGGTGGAGCGGGACTTTGCCTTTGTGGTTGCGGCGGATGTGGCGTCGCTCGACCTGGTGAATGCAGCCGCCGGGGCCGACAAGGCTTTGATCAAAGAGGTGCGGGTGTTCGACGAGTTTATCGGCGGATCACTTGGCGAGGGTCAGAAATCGCTGGCGATCACCGTGCGGATGCAGCCGAGTGACAAGACGTTGACCGAAGATGAGATCGAGGCCGTGGGCGCGAAGATCGTCGAGAAGGTCGCAAAGGCCACGGGCGGCACGCTGCGCGGTTGAGTGTTGCGCCGGCGATGCCGTCGCCGGGTGCAATTTTCCGAGGGAAAATTGCGGCGCTTTTGGTTGTTGCAGGTGCTTTGTGTCCATAGCAGCGTCCGGTGGACGCGGCGGATTTGAGTATTTGGAAAAAGGTGAAGGAGAGGATCATGGCGCTGAATGTGTATCTGTCGGGTGAGATTCATACCGATTGGCGGGAGCGGATTGTCGATGGTTCCGTGGGCCTGGATGTGACGTTCTCCGGCCCGGTGACGGACCATGCGGCCAGTGACGATTGCGGAGTTGCGATCCTGGGCGAGGAGCCGAACAAGTATTGGCATGACCACAAGGGCGCGATGGTGAACGCGATCCGCACGCGGCATGGGATCGAGAACGCCGACGTTGTGGTCGTGCGTTTCGGCGAGAAATACAAGCAGTGGAACGCGGCTTTTGATGCGGGCTATGCCAGCGCGCTTGGCAAGCCGTTGATCGTGCTGTCGATGCCGGCGCATCAGCATCCGTTGAAAGAGGTTCACGCGGCGGCACTGGCGGTCGCGGAAGAACCCGAGCAGGTGGTTCAGGTGCTGCGCTATGTTCTGACCGGCGCGCTGCCGGGCTGATGCGCGAGCGATGGCGATGCGGGCGCGCGCGGCGTGGCCCCCACCGTCGCGTCGGTGAGGGGCTGGGTGTTGCACGTGTTGCGCGTCAGCCGTCGCGCGGCGGTGTCACGCGCCCCTTTTGCACGGCGGGCCGCGCCAGGAACCGGTCGAGATAGGCCGGAACATGGGTCAAATCCCCCCAACCGACGAGATCTTTCGCCTCGTAGAAGTCCAGCGCCGCAAGCCACGGGGCGATTGCCATGTCTGCGATGGAATAATCGCCCGCGATCCATTCCCTATCGGCCAATTCCCCCTCCAGCACGTTCAAAAGGCGCTTGGCCTCGGCCACGAACCGTTCGCGGGGGCGGGGGTCTTCGATCTCGGATCCGGCGAATTTGTGGAAATATCCAAGCTGTCCCAACATCGGGCCAAGGCCGCCCATCTGGAACATCACCCACTTGATCACCTGGTATTTGTCGGCTTCGGTGCGGCCAATGAATTTCCCGGTCTTTTCCGCAAGATAGATCAGGATCGCTCCTGATTCCCAAAGTGCGATCGGCGCGCCGTCGGGCCCATTGGGATCGATCAGGGCGGGGATCTTGTTGTTGGGGTTGAGCGACAGGAATTCGTCGCTTTTCACGTCGCTGTCGGACAGGGTCACGCGATGCGCCTCGTAGGCGAGGCCCATTTCCTCAAGCGCGATGGAGGCCTTCACGCCATTGGGCGTGGGAAAGGAATAGAGCTGGATGACAGAGGCATCTTGCGCCGTCCATCGGTCGTTGATCGGGAAAGTCTCGAAGATGCTCATCTGTACCTCATCCAAAAAAGTTACCTTAGGTAAATAGTTCCCCTTGAAACAACTGACCAGACAGCGCTTTCTGCACGCTCTATGGGTGGCCTGTGCGCTTGCGCACCAATGAATGCCGCCCGAACAACGGAATAGGACTGGGTGGAGCACCACATGATTTCAGAATTCAAAGACTTCATTGCCAAGGGCAATGTTATGGACATGGCCGTCGGTATCATCATCGGCGCGGCTTTCACGGCAATCGTCGGCAGCCTTGTGGCCGACCTGATCAACCCGATCATCAGCCTTGCCATGGGCGGGGTCGATTTCAGCGGCCTCTTCGTGCTGTTGGGTGAGGGCGAGTATGCCTCCATCGATGCGGCCGACGAAGCCGGAGCCGCAGTATTTGCTTACGGTCGCTTCATCATGGCGATCATCAACTTCCTGATCATCGCGTTTGTGGTGTTCTTGCTGGTCAAGGCCGTGAACAAGGCCAAAGGTCCCGAGGAAGAAGCCGAAGAAGAGCCCGCAGGCCCGACGCAGGAAGAACTCCTGGCCGAGATCCGCGATGCCCTGAAGGCGCGCGGCTAAGCCAGCGGCGCTTCGAATATCTGGAAAAGGCCCGCCATCGCGCGGGCCTTTTTCGTTGGGGTCACTGGGGATCGGAGAGCGCGTGGCTCAGGTCTTGATGACCAGCGCCGGAGAAATCACATCCCTACCCAACGCCTTGCCCACCGCGTAATTGGTCAGCTTGCCCGCATGGGTGTTCAACCCTTCCAGCAGATGCGGATCATCGGCGCAGGCCTGCCGC
>CAZPJO010000192.1:0-5292 GCA_964586895.1 uncultured Roseicyclus sp. | reverse complement strand
ACGCGCGGCCTGCGTGCCCACGACACCGCCGCCGATCACCACAACCTCCGCCGGGCCGACGCCGGGCACACCGCCCATCAATACGCCGCGCCCGCCGTTGGCCTTTTGCAACGCCCAGGACCCGACCTGCGGGGCAAGCCGACCGGCCACCTCCGACATCGGCGCCAGAAGCGGCAGGCCGCCGTTGGCATCGGTCACCGTCTCGTAGGCGATGGCGGTCACGCCGCTGTCCAGAAGGTCTTGCGTCTGATCCGGGTCGGGGGCCAGGTGCAGGTAGGTGAACAGGATCTGTCCCTCGCGCAGTTGTTTGCGTTCGACGGCCTGCGGCTCCTTCACCTTCACGATCATGTCGGCCTGGGCAAAGATCGCCTCGGCGGTGTCGGCGATCGCCGCGCCCACCGTGCGGTAATCGTCATCGGTAAAGCCCGCGCCGTCGCCTGCGCCGGTCTGCATCGTGACGCTGTGGCCATGGGCGATGGCCTCACGCGCTGCGGCGGGGGTCAGACCGACGCGAAATTCCTGTGGCTTGATCTCTTTCGGGCACCCGATATGCATTGTCCATTCCTCCCTTGGACGATCCTTGCGATGGCCCAAGCATGCGCCCATCGCGGTGGAATAGCTTTGAAAATTCGCCCGGCCATGATTTGAATGCTGCACGATATGTGCACTGAGCGGGGTAAGTATGGGAGATTTTGTTATGGAGGCCGAACTGGATGCGACGGATGCCGCGATTCTGCGTGCGTTGCAGAAGCAGGGCCGCATGACCCATGCCGACTTGTCCGAACGGGTGAACCTTTCGCCCTCGGCCTGCCACAGGCGGGTGCAGCGGCTGGAGGCGGCGGGCGTGATCCGCGATTACGTGGCGCTTTTGAACCCGCGGGCGGTCGGGCGGGTCACGACGGTGTTCGTCGAAATCAAGCTGCAGGGGCAATCCGACGAAATCCTCGACGCGTTCGAAAAGGCCGTCGCAAGGGTGCCGGATGTGTTGGAATGCCACCTGATGGCGGGGACGGCGGATTACCTTCTGAAGGTCGTCGCCCGCGACAGCGAGGATTTCGCCCGCATCCATCGGCAACACCTCTCGCGCCTTCCCGGTGTCGCGCAGATGCAATCAAGCTTTGCGCTCAAGACCGTGTTCAAGACCACCGCCCTGCCGGTCTAGACCACCGCATTCACCGCCACAAAGGCCAGCACCCCGCACAGCGCCGCCACGACCGCGCTCTTGCGCCAATAGCCCACGCCCACCGTGACAATCGCCGCCGCGATATGCGGCAGGCTCAGGCTTGCGTCACTGCCCTCGGGCCACAAAACCCCCGGCGTGACAAGCGCGGGCAGGATCGCCACCGGCGTATACCGCAGGTGCCGCAGCAGCCAATCGGGCAGCTCGCGATTGCCGATCAGGCCCAGAAACGAAAACCGGATCGCATAGGTCGCCACGCCAAGCGCCACGATGATCAACCAGATCTCCGCCCCGCTCCAGCCGATCATTTGCCGCCCCCCGCAGGTGGGGTGAACCGCGCGCCCATCCGCCGCTCCACCTCTGCGCCGACGATCATCGCGCCGATCCCGGCGGGCAGCAGGCCAAGGTTGTAGGGCAGCCCGCCAAATGCAATCGCCAACACGACCGAAGCCGCCGCCGCCGCCACATGCGCGCCCGTGCGCAAGGCAGGCGCGACCATCGCCAGAAACGCCACCGGCACCGCGAAGGTGATATCCCAATCCCCCGGGATCACCTCGCCCAACAACGCGCCCACATAGGTCGCGACGATCCAGATCGGGATGATCGGCACGCAGGTGCCAAAGAAATATCCCAACCGCTCGGGCAGGCCCATCTGCGGCGCGTCCTCGTATTTCAGGACTGATACCGCATAGGTCTGATCGACATTCATATAGGCCACCAGCGCGCGCTGCCACAAAGGTGCGGCCCCCAGAAATGGGGCAAGCGAGGCCGAATACATCGCCATGCGCAGGTTCACCGCAATGGCCGACAACAACACGATCAACGCGGGCGCCTGATCCAGCATCAACTGAAGCGCCGCCAATTGCGACGCCCCCGCGATCACCACGACCGAGAACCCCATCACCTGTGCCAGGTTCAGGCCCGCCTCGGTCGCCACCACGCCGAACAGCGCCCCGAAAGGCCCGGCAACAAAGACAAACGGCCCCGCATCGCGTGCACCGCGCCAGAAGGCTGTTCGGGATGAGTTGGCAGAGGCCATTGCGTCGATTACTCCTGACGGTGAAACTGCCTTAATCGCGGCGTTGGGGGGATGCAAATGAAGCCTCTGAATGGGCCGGATCACGCGAAAGATTGAAGCAATGCAATCAACCGACCGGTTCAAGATCGCCTTCGCCCGATGTGCACCCCGCAGGGCGCGCATATGACATGCCCCTGCATCATCCTCGCCGGTGGCGCGGGCCGTCGCATGGGCGGCGCCAAAGCCGAGCGTTTGCTGGCGGGTCAACCGCTTTGGCACCATGTGGCCCTTCGCATTGCGCCGCAGGTCTCGACGCTCGCGATCAACGCAGATGCGCCCTTGGGCGATCTCCCTGCCGTGCCCGATACGCTCCCGGGCCTCGGCCCGCTGTCGGGCATCCTCGCCGCGATGCTCTGGGCGCAGGGGCAGGGGGCCGCGCGCGTCTTGACCGTCGCCGTCGATACCCCCTTTCTACCGCACGATCTGGTCGCCCGCCTTGCCGCCGAAGACGGCATCGCCATCGCGCAAACGCCGGACGGCTTGCACGGCACAACCGCGCTTTGGCCCGTGCATCTCGCGGCCGATCTGATGCAGGCGCTTGGTACCGGCACCCGCAAGGTCACCGAATGGGCCGCTTCCCATCCCATCGCGCGTGTGCACTTCGCCACCGCAACGCCGCCGCCGTTTTTCAACATCAACACACCCGAGGATCTCGCAAAGGCCGAGGCGTGGCTGGCGTGAGCCGCTTTGACACCATCGTCATGGTCGATTGGTCCGCGCGGTCGGCCCCGTCGCCCGTCCAACGCACCAAGGACGCGATCTTCATCGGCATGGCGCGCGACGGGCGCGACACCCCGCCGTCCTACCACCGGACCCGGCATGCCGCGATGCGCTCTCTCACCGGCCTTCTGGACGGGGAGCGCCGTGCGGGGCGCCGCGTGTTGGTGGGTTTTGATTTCCCCTTCGGCTACCCGCGTGGTTTTGCGCGCGCTGTCTGCGGCTCCGACGATCCGCTGGCGCTTTGGGCGCATTTGGCGGATCGCATCGCGGATGACAATCGCAACCGCAACAACCGCTTCGACGTGGCCGAAGCGCTCAACGCGCTGTTCGACGCGCCCGGTCCGTTCTGGGGCTGCTCTGCCAAGCGCGCGACCGAACAGATGCTCTTCCGCAAGCCCGATTACGCGCCCTTCCATTTCGCCGAACGGCGCAGGATCGAGGCCGAATTGCCCCGCGCGAAGACCACGTTTCAACTGCTTGGCAACGGCTCCGTCGGGTCGCAAAGCCTGCTTGGCCTGCCGCATCTCCACGCGCTGCGCCAACGCTACGGCACAGCCCTCAGCATCAGCCCGTTTCAAACCCCCGACACCCCCATCGTGCTGGCCGAGATCTACCCCGGCCTCATCGATGCCGCCATCAAGACCCGTCTGCGTGCGGGCGATATCCTTGATGCCGCGCAGGTCCGTCTTGTGGCCCGCGCCTTTTCGCGCCTCGATCCCGGCCATCTTGATGCGCTCCTGCGCGAGGGTGACGCGGAAGAAGGCTGGATCCTCGGGCTTGGCGCTGAACCTGCCCTGACCCGTGGCCTCGACTGAATGGCGCGCTCCGCCCCCGCCTACGGTCTGACCCTCGCGGGCTTCGGCGCGCTGGTGCTGACGCCGGACGCCATGTTGATGCGCCTGTCGGGGATGGAAGCGGTGCAGATGCTTGGCTGGCGCTCGACGCTCATGGGCCTTGTCCTGATCGCGCTTTGGGCCGTGCAAAGCCGCAACCGACGCGCCGAGCTTGCCGTGGCCCTTGGCGCGGGTGGCCTCGCCATCGCGTTGTGTCAGGCGGTGAATGGCGCGCTGTTCACCTTCGGCATCGTCGGCGCGCCGGTCACGCCGGTCCTGCTTGGCGTGGCCAGTGTGCCGGTCATGTCGGCCCTCCTGTCGTGGCTGGTGATGGGGGAGGCGACGGGCCGCGCGACATGGGTCACCATCGTGGCGGTGCTGATCGGTATCGCGGTGGCGATCTTCGGCAAGGCGGGCGGGGTGGCGTTTGACGCGGCCTCATTGCGGGGCGCGCTGTTCGGGCTGGGTGTCGCGATGTGCCTTGCGTTGTCCTTCGTGCTGATCCGTCACCACGCCAAGGTCCCGATCCCGCTGGCGGTGGGCCTCGGCGCGCTTCTGGCGGGGGGGACCGGCATCATCGTGACCGGTCCCGCCGGGATGCAGGGCGACGCGGTGCTCTGGCCGATCCTTCTGACCGGCGCGGTGGTCCTGCCGGTCAGCTTCTATTGCCTCTCGCTTGCCTCCCGTCACACGGCGGCCGCCAACGTCAGCCTTCTGCTGCTGCTGGAAACGGTGCTCGGCCCGCTCTGGGTGTGGCTCGCCATCGGCGAAGCGCCCACCGCCCTGATGCTCATGGGCGGCGCGATTGTCGTGGGCAGCCTTGCGGTGTTCCTGCTGTCGCAGCGCCGCAGCGCTTACTGAAGATCGCCGAAGGCCGCCTGCATCCGCGCCACCGCATCCTCGACCACCGCACGCGGCGTCACGATGTTGAACCGCAGGAAACTGTCGCCCCCCTTGCCAAAGGTCGGCCCGTAATTCACCGCGATCTTGGCCGTGCCCGTGACCCGATCCGTGAATTCCTCCCGCGTCATGCCCGTGCCCTCGAAATCGACCCAGGCCAGGTACGTCGCCTCCAAAGGCATCGACCTCAGCCCCGGGATCGCATTGATCCCCTCGTCGAAGATCCGCGCATTCTCGGCTATGTAGCCGCGCAGATTGTCCAACCATTCCGCGCCCGCCGGCGAATAGGCCGCCGTCACCATGAACAACCCGAACGAATTGGGCGACATGCCCAACGCCGCCATCCGATCCGCAAACCGCGCCCGCAACGTGTCGTCGGCGATGATGACGTTCCCGATATGGCTGCCCGCGATGTTGAACGTCTTGGTCGCCGCCGTCATCATCACCAGACGGTCCGCGATCCCGTCGATTTTCGTCATCGGAATGTGGCTCTGCCCCGGCATCACCAGATCATGGTGGATCTCGTCGGACACGATGATCAGGTCATGGCGCCTGGCGAATTCCGCCACGCCCTCCAACTC